>PPGL01000022.1 GCA_003173915.1 Candidatus Levyibacteriota bacterium
ACGATGCCGCACTTGCAATATCTGAAAATTATCCCGGTGGAGAAGACGCATTTATTAATGAAATGAATGATAATGCAAAACGTTTTCATTTATTCAACACACACTATGGAGATCCAGTTGGACTAACAGATGATGCGACGTATACAACTGTTGTAGATTTAGCAAGACTTACAAGTATTGCTTTGAAAAATCCAACATTTAAAAAAATAGTTGGCATGCAATCTGTAACTATTTCGACTGTTGATGGAAGCCAATACTTTCCATTAAAAACGACAAATGAATTACTAGGAATAGATGGCGTTACCGGGGTAAAAACAGGATACACAGAAGGTGCAAGAGAAGTGTTGGTAACATCTGTTGTGAGAGGTAATCACACATTTATTATTGTTGTCATGCGAAGTGATGATCGGTTTGCAGATACGGAGGCTCTAATCCATACTATTGTAGATAACGTTACTTTTGAACCCATGCATTTGTAATTGCCGACACAAATGCATAAAAATTATTGTCTCCCTCAAAAACAATAATTGGCATAAGATATTTTTGTGCAGGATTATCCCCAATATAATATCCAAGTGTTACATTTCTAATTATTGCTGGGAGTGTGGGAGTATCGTAATTCGCAATATATCCATTTCCTTTTTTTAAATCGTCAAATGCCTGTTGTGCAGTTTTAATTGGATATGTTTCAAATGAGGTTTGGTTAATGACTCTATGAACATATGTTGCAGCAACAATTTGTGGCCCTGTATCTCCCGATCCAACAAATCCTTCCAGAAGTGATGCTGGGTAGTGTGGGTAATAAATAGGTATTTGATTTATATCATTTTGATAAAAATCAACGCGAATAATATCTGCACCAGACAAACTCGTTGCAGGGATTAACGCATTATTTTGAATTGAGAAAAGTGATGTTTGTGTTTTTGTATCGTCGATGTCACTCGGAAGTGTTGAAAGAAAATTTGAGAAATAATTTTTAACTGTCGTAACTGCACTTGGTGGATCTCCAAGATTGTTTCCGCCACTTACCGTGCTGTTTTGTAAATAATCTGTTGACAGAGAAAAATCAAAATTTAATACATTTAGAGTAAGTGTTCGATTTAAAAAAGAAGAATTTTTCCATTGATAAATAGTATCTGACAAAGACGTCGGATCAGAAATAAATCCATTGTTCGCTGCAGCTGCTTTTGCACTGTCAAAACTTGAAAAATTTACCTGTGGTTGCTGAAAAGCGTATACACGCATTCTGTCATCAAATTGAGGAAGTGATCCACTGACTGTGTTAAGTTGTATTTGAGGAAGTGTTGAGACTATTGAAACAGGGAAAAGAATTTGAGGTAGCTTTCCATATCCTGTCGTTGGTGGAGGAGGTGGAATAGGTGCAATTATTTGCCTTACAGCAGTAAATAAACGAAATGTTACAAAAACAAAAATAATACTAAGAATTCCTATTCCAAAACCTATGCCAATTTTTCTTGTTACTTCAGTTACTCTATGAAGCACCGTCATGACTTGAGTATATCGGGAACTTAAGCTACAATGCAAGTTATGATACGTTTAAGAATGGCTCCAAGTCCAACTGGAGAATATCATATTGGACATATCCGAACTGTACTATATAATTTTGCATTTGCCAAAAAAAATGATGGGAAATTTATTATTCGAATTGAAGATACTGATAGAGAACGTTTTGTTGAGGGAGCAATTGATAGAATTTTAGATGTTATTACTGCGTATGGTTTTTCTTGGGATGAAGGTCCAAGAGTTGAAGGGAAATTTGGTCCATACATTCAATCCGAACGATTGCCATTATATAAAAAATATGCAGAAGAATTAATAGAGAAAAAAGCTGCATATTATTGTTTTTGTAGTCCAGAGCGTTTGACTCAAATGCGTGAAGAACAAAAACGTAAAGGAATAGCATCTACAAGGTATGATAAATTATGTCTGAAATTATCACAAGAGGAAGTCAAAAAAAATCTTGCAGATGGAATGAAATATGTTATTCGTCTCAATGTGTCGGGAAATAGAATTATTTCTTTTGATGATGTTGTTTTTGGAAAAATTGGTGTTAATTCAAGTGAAATAGATGACCAGGTTCTTCTAAAATCTGATGGATTTCCAACGTATCATCTTGCTGTGGTTATTGATGACCATTTAATGGAAATTACTCATGTCATGCGAGGAAATGATTGGCTTCCGTCTACCCCCAAACATATACTATTATACGAAGCATTTGGTTGGGAAATTCCAACATATATTCATCTGCCAAATTTAAAAGAACTTGGTGCATCAAAAAAACTTTCCAAAAGGTACGGTCCTGTGTCCGCAAAAGAGTTTTTAGATGAAGGATACCTTCCGGAAGCATTAAATAATTTTCTGATGTTTCTTGGATGGAATCCTGGGACAGAGAAAGAATTGTATTCTTTGGAAGAGTTTATTCAGGATTTTGATATTCATAAAATTCACAAAGTTGATCTTGTATCTTTTGATCGCGAAAAACTTACCTGGATGAACGGGGAATATATTCGAAATGAAAGGACAGAAATAATAACAGAAAAATTAAAAAATTTTTATAAAAACGATCAAGAAATCATTGCATTTTTTAATCAAGAAAAAAATTATATTCTTGCAGTTGTTTCTTTAGCACAAACAAGAATGAAAACACTTAAAGAGTTTAGAGATCTTGTTCTTCCAGTTAAAATATCTCTTTTAGAGGATGAGAAAAAAATCGCAGAGGATATAAAAAAAGAGTTTATGAATATTTCTATTTGGAACAGAGAAGCAATTCTCGCAGCAATGCGAACTGTTTTATCTTCTCATAAAGCAAAGGGAAGCGTATTGTATAAAATATTTACGGGAAGAGAAAAGGGGTTACCACTTCCAGAAATGCTTGAACTTTTGGGACAAGAACAGACAGTAAAAAGACTTTCCTAATATGAAGCATTCTCTTGCCCGTGTGTTGTCATTGGTATTTCATCCAATTTTTTTTACCTTACTTATCCCATTTCTTGTTATCTATTATCATACCTCAAACGTTATTACTGGACTTGAATGGATGATTTTCTCAGCACTATTTCTTTTGCTTGCAATTATTGTTTTCTTTTTCCTAGAACCTGTAGAATTTCTCACAGATTTTGATCTCTCAAAAAGACAAAAGCGTCCACTATTTTATTCCATTATTCTTTTTTTTGCAGTTATATATTTTATTATTGCAATTCTTTTTAAAGGAATTTTTTTCCCATTAAGTATTGTTGCGTTGGGAATTATTTTAGGAATTGTACTGTTTGAATTTGCAAACTTTTATTTAAAAGTAAGTATTCATAGTGCAATTTCTTCTGCATACGTTGTCACTATTTTTCTTCTATACGGAATAACAGCTGGAATTCTTATGTGTTGGATTCCCTTTGCTGTAGCATGGTCTAGGGTTGTCCTTAAAAAACATACAAAGTGGGAAATAGTGACAGGAGGAATCCTTGGAATTCTTGTTACTCTTGTTACTTTTGCTTTGGCAAAAATATTGTTATAGAATAAAACTATGATTCACCATCGCAAGCTTATTGACTCTTTCAAGTTTGCTTTAGAAGGAGTACATTTTGCCTTTAGGAATAACCAAAATCTCCAAATTCACCTTGCGATTGCTGTGCTTGTCGCAATTATGAGTATTGTTTTTCGTATTAATGGGTTTGAAATGGGAATATTAGGAGTGATTATTCTTTTAGTTATTGCAGCAGAAATGATTAATACATCAATTGAAGAGATGGTTGATTTAATTACCAACGAACACCGGAAAGAAGCAAAAATTGCGAAAGATGTTGCAGCAGGAATGGTACTTGTTACAGCAGGGGGTTCTGTGATTGTTGGAATTCTCGTTTTCTTGCCTCATATCCTTAGATTATTTCATTAACATGATTAATCCAAATTTTGTTTATCTTGCCGCAGTGCTTAATTTTATTGGGACATTTGATTATTTACTTGGTACTATCAAAGGAAAGTTAAAACCAAACCGTGTTACGTGGATATTATGGTCTTTAGCTCCTCTTATTGCTTTTGCTGCAGAAGTAACTCAAGGAGCAGGAATTACTGGCCTTATGACTTTTACAGCAGGGTTTTTCCCACTTCTTATTGTAGTTGCTTCATTTATTAGTAAAAAATCTTATTGGAAAATTAGTTTTTTTGACGTGGTTTGTGGAGGATTTTCTTTACTAGGACTTTATATGTGGTACATAACAAAAGCAGGAAATATCGCTATTTTTTTTAGTATTTTTGCCGATTTAATGGCGGCAATCCCAACCATGATAAAATCATACATTGCGCCAGAAACAGAATCATACAAAGCATACTTTTTCAGCGCGCTTGCTGCGGCAGTAACTCTTTTAACAGTGACATCGTGGAATCTTGCAATGGTTGGATTCCCTTTATATATTCTCATCATTTGCTCTTTTTTTGTTATTCTCATTAAGTTTAGACTTGGAGAAAAGATAGACCTATTATTTGAAAAATAAACGCTATAAAGTTTCCTATAAATGAAACAATACTTTTTATATATTGTCTGTTGCGTAGATACTACATTTTACGTTGGAATCACAACCGATCTAAAAAGAAGAATACAACAACACAATGGAATCAAAAAAGGAGGAGCAAAATATACACAAGGTCGCAGGCCGGTTGTTCTTGTGTATTTTAAAGAATATACATCTCGCTCGGCGGCTCAAAAAGCAGAATATATGTTTAAAAAACTTTCTCATAAAGAAAAAGAGAAACTTTGTTTGGATAAGAAATTGAACACAAATGCCAGTGCTGCTATACTAGGATAGATGTTAAAAAAATCTTTACTCCGCTTTTTCACCAAATGGTATGCACTTCTTAGTATTATAATTATTGCCAGTCTTTTTAGAATTATTCTTTTAGATAGAATCCCTGCAGGTGTTGTACAAGACGAATTAACCTATCTTCTTAATGCAAAAGCAATTTTTCTGACAGGAACAGACATAACAGGTACGTGGAATCCGCTTTCTATTTTTATTTTCCATTATCCACCAGGAAATATACAAGCCGAGCTCCCTTATTTTCTTTTCGCACCGCTACTTGGAATTTTTCCATTCTCTCTTTTTACTGCTCATCTTACAAATGCCCTTTTTGGCATAGCAACAGTGGTCGTTATTTATTTTTTAACAAAAGAATTATATGGAGAAAGTGTTGCTTTTATTGCGGGTCTTGTTGCTTCTGTAAATCCTTGGATGGTATACATTAGTCGAACAGCGTATGAAGTTGTCCCGGCGGTATTTTTTTACCTCTTAGGAATATATGTTCTTTATAAAACAAAAAAATGGAAAATATTTTATTCTTTGCCTATTTTTTTATTAGGTTTTTACTCCTATATTGGTATGAAAATTATATTTCCTCTCGTCATTATCGCGACAAGTATATTTTCTTGGTATAAAAATAATAAAAAAAATTCCATACAGTATATTTTTCTGTGTAGTGCTGCTTTACTAATTGTTGCCATATATTTTGGTTTTCTTGCATTACAACCGTCATCTTCACGAATTGGAGAATTATTTTCGTTTTCTGACCCTAAAATCACCCAACAAGTTGATGCATTTCGAAAATCAAGTCTTCACAGCCCTCTTATTGGAGTATTTGATAACAAACTAACCATAGGTCTTATTGTACTAGTACAAAAATTCTTTCTTGCATTTTCGTTTAGTTATTTATTTTTATATGGAGATTCATTTTTTTCTCTATGGCATCACGGATTATTTTATTATATAGATGTTGTTTTTCTTATTGCAGGGATGATAGGTGCGTTTGTTAATTCAAAAAGAAATTTTCTCTTTATTATATCTACTATTATTATTGGTATTATTCCACAACTTGCTCATTCAAATGATGTAAATAATTTTACTCCACATATTGCATTTATTTTTCCATTTTTTTGTATGCTTATTGGCTACGGAATCTGGAGCATTATTACTAGTGTAAAAAATCATTCAACCAAAAAAGTGATTGGAGTTGTAATTGCGCTTTTATATATTGTGATGATAGGAAACTTTATACAAATATATTTTTTTCAAAGTCCAATTGAAAGCGGCTATTTTGGATTTGCCGATAGAGTAGCGGTCCAATATGTTCATCTTGCCGCATCAAACAATGAAAAAGTATATGTCTATGCATATCACCCAAAAACATTTTTCCAGCGTTACCTTTTTTACACAAATACTACTGCTGTTTCTTATAAAAAAATGCAAGATGCACTGCAATTTGATCAACTTTCTTTAGGACCTGTCACAATAAATCCATGCAAAAATATTGATGTAAATAAAGTACAAGGGATAGTAATTATGGATGCACTTTGTGGAAATAAAAACTCAAGTCCTCATCTGACAGTTCCTCAGTTAATTGATGGAGGAGAAGTGTATGGAATTTATAATGACAAGTTATGTACGCCGTTTGTTACTCGTCAGTTTCCTTCAGATTTGTCACTAGGTGATCTTACAGTAGAGTCTTTTGCACCAGAAACTTTTTGTAACACATTCATCACAAGATACTAGAAAAAGGAAGAAGTTTTTAGGCTCTCATTTTTGAAGAACTCTTACTTATATTTGCAGCAATATGCATTGGTGTTTTTCTAAATTTACTTTTTGCTTCTTTTTCAAGACGTACTGCTTCTCTTTTTTGTGCTTCCTTCTCAAGAAGTACTTCAAGTGCTTTTTGGCAATCAGCGTTGGTGCAAACTATTTGAGAATATTCAACAACTGTTGTTCCAGTAAATGTAGGAATTTTTTCTTTCCACTTTTTTGCGACCTTTTTTTTGCTTCCGCAACGTTCGCATGGTAAATCAATATACGAGCTACCTGCCATATGAAGTCCTTTCTTTATGTACAGAAATGGAAGTAAGAAAATCTTGAATTAAATCTCTTTTTATCCTTGCTAGCTGTAAAGTATTCAAAATAAACAGATGTATTACTTCGTCTGCAAAAGGTACGTCTATTATACCATATATATGCAAAAAAAGCTCGTTTTTATTACACAACTCATCTGAAACGATCTTAATTTACAGAAACGCAGAAGCGTTATTAGTGGCTAGGTATGCGCTTTAGATTGGATTTTCCTGCAAAATTTAGTAAAATGAGCATTGATTGCCGAATCGTCTAACGGTAGGACAACGGAATCTGGATCCGTTTATTGGGGTTCGAATCCCTGTTCGGCAGCAACGATTTTTACCTCAAGTTAGCCTCAGAAATTGGTTAAAAATGTCATGATCAGTCTTGGATTCGAACTAGTAGACTCAGCAATGATATAATTTCATTATGGACAAAATGGCTACTCAAAATTATAACTCAGTCAAAGACTACATTGCTTCACTTGATGAGCAAACCGCAAAAGATAGCCAAGCGTTGATTGAGATGATGCAGCAAATAAGTGGTCATACACCGAAACTGTGGAATATTGGTACTATCGGGTTTGATACCTACCACTATAAATACAACAGCGGACGTGAAGGAGACTGTCATATTATTGGTTTTTATCCAAGAAAAGGTAAGATTACCATTTACCTGATGGATGGCACAACGCGCTACTCTGAATTGCTGGCTAAATTAGGTAAACATACTACTACTGGGTATTGTATTTATATCAAGCGGCTTAGTGATATAGAGCTGCCAATCCTTGAACAAATTATGCAACAGTCTTATGAGTATATAAAGTTAAAGTCTCAAGATGGACCTATAGACAGAATATTATGGCAAATTGCCAAAAAATAGAGTTTTTTTTGACAGACTTTTAAAAACGTGCCATGCTGATAAAGAAAATATGAATAAAAATATTTTAAAAAGTATTTGGTCGATTTTGGCAGGTTTCCTTGCTGTAATTATTTTATCTATTGTCTCAGATATGGTAATTGGACATTTTATGGGTACCCCTCCTTTGGTCATCGCTTTTATATACCGTAGTCTATATACGATCCTAGGAGGATATATAACAGCAAGTCTTGCTCCCACTAGACCAATGAAGCATATAATTATCGCAATGATTATTGGAGGAATTCTGGGAGTTCTTGGTGCTATTGGCAATTGGAAACTTGGTACTCATTGGTACCCTGTGGCAATTGCTATGACTGGTCCTATTTTTGTCTTTTTGGGCGGAGAATTAAAAATTAAAAAATTATAAACAGTTTGGAATGTAAAATCTCTCTTGATTCTGCATCCAAAAAGTTCGAATGCTGTCTATGTCGGCCAGCAATATGCCGGGCAGTGAGCATATACTATCAAACTATATGCTAGTAGTAAAGCAAAAAACAAAAATCCGAGAAGCAAACCCCTGAGTTTACTCCCCGGACAATTAAATTATAGCAGGTCGAACACAGCTACTGGGTCATCTCTACTTGAGTAGGCATTTGTAAAGTTTTGCTTAGGATATTCTGAACATAATCTTCTCGGACTTTAGAAGTCTCATTTAATAAATTTTTGATATCCTCATCTACTGAAATTATAACTCCATGATCCGTTAAGTATTTGCTTAAAATTTGTTTTGCCTTATCAATAATGTTTAAGGCTCTATCCCAATTAAGTTTAAGGTTTGCTAATCTTTCCGCACATTGGATTGTATCAACTTGCGTTAATAAATCTGGTCTAATACTTGAGTAATCCTTAAAAGACATCCTCGAAGTATTAAATGCACTTATTGCGATTTCCATATTAAAATAGGCTTGTTGAATGGGATTAAAAAGTTGTGGATTTAAAGTTATTTCTTTCATGTCTCCAGAAACAATTGTTCCATAAAAAGCCGGTGATTTTAGAGAATCAACAACTGTTTTAAGAAATTCGAAACCATCAAAAAGATTATTTATCTCAAATGGCATTGTTTCTAAACCTCCTCTTGCGTCTTTTAAATTTTTTTCATTTATATCTAGTTCTGAATAGATTAACTTTAATGATGCTAACAGTACTTTATCTCTCTCTGTTTTTCTTTCTTTTGCCGTTTGCCAATTAGTTATGGCAAAAGACCAATATATACCAACTAGACTAGCAACAAATCCTCCGTAAATAGTAATAATTAACTCCAATACTTTTGATTCCGTGCTCTAGTATCCCCCAATTAGCAACTCTAAACTTAAAATAATCAAAAGTGTGATGTTAAAAGGAAATATAAACTGCTTCATTACAAGCGAGTATAGACTTACACATGAATTTTGTCTACACGAGACTCCCGAAGCTTAAAGTACTATAGAAAATTCCAACTTCTTCCCAATAGGTCAGCAAACAAACTTAGCCTTAAAAAATAGCATTCATTACTCCTAGGTTTCATATGCTATACTTCATGTAATATGAAGATTTTTTGTGTGGGAAGAAATTATGTAGACCATGCAAAAGAATTAGGTAATGCTATTCCTGAAAATCCCATTATTTTTATAAAACCTCCAACAGCTTATTTATCAAGTAACTCAGATTTCCCTTATCCCTCATTTTCTCAAAATGTTCAATACGAAACAGAGATAGTTATAAAACTAAACAAAAAAGGAAAAAATATTTCAAAAGAAGAAGCAAAAAACTACTATTCAGAAATTACTGTGGGAATAGATTTTACAGCGAGAGATATACAGAACGAGTTGAAAGAAAAGAAATTACCTTGGGAACTTGCAAAAGGGTTTGACTTCTCAGCACTCGTTGGAGATTTTATTTCTAAACCCAACAGCATCTATAATTTGAATTTTAAGCTATTAAAAAATGGCGAACTAGCACAGCAGGGAAACACAAAAGATGTTATTTTTTCTTTTGAAAAATTAATAAGTTTTACCTCTACCTATTTTACTATTGAAGCAGAAGATTTAATGTATACTGGTGTACCAGTTGGTGTTGGGCAAGTTAAAAAAGGTGATGTATTAGAAGGATTTATTGAGGAACAAAAACTACTGTACTGCAAAGTTGTTTGAAAAAGTTTCAAGTTCGTCTAGGTAGGTCAGCCTGGGTTTCATTGTTAACGCACATATGAAGCAAAGAGTTAGGTCGCTTGATGGATTGAGAGGGTTTGCTGCACTATCTGTCCTTCTATCACATGTAGGTTTTCTTGCAAATAATTCAACAGCTGTTATAGGTTTTGGTGTAATAAGAACAGCTTATCAACTTTTTGCAACTGGGCCAAACTCTGTCCAAATTCTTTTTGTTTTGTCGGGATTTTTAATGGCATCTCTATACCCAAGGATTTCAAATATTAAAGAGTTTATCCAAAAAAGATATGCGAGAATTTTCCCAGTCTACGGAGTCATTATTGTTTATTTATGGATTGCTATCCTTGAGCAATTAGTAAAACCATGGTATCTACAAGTAGTATTACTTTTGGTAATTGCGGTATTTGCTCGAGTTGTATGGCTTACTGCAAGGAGGAAAATTCCAAGTATAGGTGCGAAATTTTTTTGGATCTTTATCGTTCTTCAGGGATTTGTACTATTGGTGAATGTATTTATAACGCCAAAGCTTTTTAGTTTGCCAAATCTGCCGGATTTTTTCAAAAATGCGTTGTATGCGCTTACCGACTTGACTCTAACAACTCCTTTTACTAAAGAATTTAAAAGCATAGTTGCCGTATTCTGGAGCCTTGCGCCCGAAGTTATGTTCTATATCACCTATCCATTTTTAGTTTTACCTCTGATTCAGATTGCTAAAAAGTGGGGAACTCTTCCTAGTATTCTACTTATATTTGCAATCACAAAGATTCTCCTCGATTTAGATAAGGCTTTTATTTCATATGCAGGGATGCAAGTGATTAACATTGCAAGAGCAGAAGGATTTGTTGTGGGAGTTTTCATAGGTACTATTTATCTTGCAAAAGGAAAAATTTGGAATAGAATAGAACCATTTTTCGCCAATACATTTGTTAATATAATAGTTCTTTCTTTTTTCCTTTTCATGCAATGGGCAGATGTGAATATACATGGCAATTTAACGACTACTGATAGTAATTGGTATTTTATTATTTCAAGTTGGGTTATTGGAGGTCTTCTTATTGCATCTCTTATTAATAACACTCTTATCAATAGAATATTTAGAAGTAAATACTTTGTTTTTTTAGGATCAATAAGTTATTCCTTATATCTTATTCATTTACCTGTTATGGGATGGGTTACAAGTTTTTTTGCACAAGTAGGATTTCAAACTTCAACTGTAATTAATAGTTTTGTTTATCTTTTGACAAGCCTGCTATTTTCCATACTTATTGCCTTTATACTTTTTCAATTAATTGAAAGTTTGTATTTTAAAAGCAAACTGGAAAAAAAGCAAAGGCAATCTTTGCAAATAACAGAACCAACAAGAGTCAAAAATACTGGTCCTCTATCTCTTCGCTATATTTCAATTTCCTTCTTTTCTATAATTATGATTCTAGTACTTTCATATTCGGGAGGGTATGCATCATCTCTTCTTGTTGCAAGACATAGTTTGTCTTCGAATGCACAAATGCAACTGTTGTCGAGTAATATGGAAATTCCAATTATTGCACAATACTCAAATTTAAGTGAAATTGTAATCAATATGGATTATAAAAAAAGTACAGAAAATTTGGATTCCAAATTGCTTACTCCTAGTAAGCTATTGTTTCGGCTATTTGATGAGAAACATACATTGATTTTTACTTCTGAGAGAAGTGCAAGGCAAGTAGAAGGTGAACCAAGATTCCCCTTTGGTTTTCCTTCAATCGCGGAATCTAAAGGGCATAAATATTTAGCAGTATTAAGTTTTGTAGGCAAAAGTAATGAAAAAATTTTTGTAGACACTTCCCCTAGTAGTGTTGTCAGTATCTATACAAATTCAAAAACTGGTTTTGTTAAATTCGTAGAACTTTTTATAAACAGGTTTGTTTTCATAACAACAAATGTTGATGCACTATTTGCAATAGGTATTTTTGCTTTTCTATTGGGTTTTGCAAAATTCAATAAAATAAATTTACAAAAAGAGCGTAATGTGAAAAAAGTTCCAAGTTAGTCCCAGTCGGTTAGCCAAAATTATGAGAAAATATATTAGATTAGTTATATCAATTGTTATTTGTGAGTTAGTAGGCGGAGTTTTTACTTTTTATTTTCTGCTACTATTAAATTATGGAGAAAAGAATTGTTGTTTGTCTTGGATCGAGTACAACAGCTGCAAATGGAACTTTTAATTGGATTGTTGAACTTCAAAAGAGGCCGCAAAATAAGCAATTTACTTTTGTTAATCTTGGGGTTGGCGGTGATCTTGCATATAATGGACTGCAAAGAATATCAAAAGTAATTGCACAAAGACCAGATAAAGTAATTATTCTTATTGGTGGTAATGATATTTTAGCAACTGTTTTCCCAAATGTAAAAAAGTATTTTACTGTCTGGAAAAGGCTTCCCAAAAAACCATCACGTGAGTGGTTTTCAGAAAATTTAGAGAAAATAGTTAAACAACTAAAAGAAGAAACTTCAGCAAAAATAGCAGTCTGCTCCTTACCAGAAGTGGGAGAAGATCCTAATTCTGAAAATCCTGTACAACAAAGACTTAATGATCTATATAAAGACTATGCAGAAATAATTAAAAAAGTTTGTAACGAACAAAAAGTTACTTATATTCTATTATATGAAGAGTTACATAAGGAAATTATTACCACTCCTGGTAAATCTTTTTCAAAATTTAGCTTTTTGGCATTCTACAGAGATTACATTTTTCGAGAATTTATATTACGAAAAAGTTTTGATGAAATCGCTCAAATAAATGGTTGGAAGTTTCATATAGATGGAGTTCATTTAAATACCAGAGGAGGTAGAATTATAGTTGATTTAATACAAAAGTTCCTTGAGAAGGAATAATAACCATAAGCCTTTAAAATTCTGTGTGCTATGCTTTTTTATTGTCTCATTTTGCCTTGGGTAAGATAGTCGCTATAATGATCAAAGAGTTCCTGATAGGGATTGCTAGTTTTGATTTTCACCTCATTTTAGCCTCAGAAAATGCTATAATAAAATGATATGGATAAAATACAAATTTTCATTCAACAATTTAACGATTGGGGAACAAAACAAGAGAATATTTTAGGAGTTGCACTTGTTGGTTCTCATGCAAGAAACACTGCTAAAGAATATTCTGATATTGATTTAATGATTATTGTCAAAGACCCAAAGGTATATTTAGAGGATAACTCTTGGATAAACCTGTTTGGTAAAGTTAAGCAAAATGGAATTAAAGATGAAGAGTGGGGGTTAGTCAAAACAAAAAGAGTATTTTACGAAAATGGGATAGAAGCAGAGTTTAATTTATCAACAGTGGAATGGACAAAAACAAATCCAGTTGATGAAGGGACTAAAAAAGTCATGAAAGATGGAAATAAAATTCTTATTGATAAACATGGTTTACTAAAACAACTGGTCGATAACATGTAGAATTTAAAAAGTATGGATAGACTTAATATAGAAGAAAAAATGGGGAAAGCCCTTACCCTTATTCTGGAGGGATTTCTAATCCCGTTTTTGATCCGATTGATTGCAATATTATTCTTTACGATTACTATCAATACGATCCACAGAGTCTTACTCCATGCTCTACAATTGAGCAGTATGACAATAACTCCGGTTTAATAACGACACTTATCTATGAGAATAAGGATGCATATCAACAATTCTTTTCACCCGATGGCACACGACTCCTTTTCTTAGGAAGAAATGATGGGTCAAATACAGTTACTCTTTATGTTGCTGACTTTGATAGCAACAAAGGACTTTCAAATATCCATTCTCTTCTTACAGGGGATCTTGCATATCCGGAATTTTCCAATGCAAACGGAGTCATTTATTATCTGCAGGCACAGGGGAATAGTGGATACAATCTGATGATTGCAACAATTCAGAAGGATAAGCTAGTAAACATTAAGTCAGTAGTAACAGGGAATACATTATTTGGGTATTCTTCATATCATGTAATGAAGAACTTAGAATCTCACTGATACAATTTACTATTGACATGATAAGTAGTTTCTTAATACACTCAAACTAGATATGAAATTGAAAAATTGGGTATGGATAATATTATGTATACTGTTCTTTCTCTGTGGATTTTTTATTAGTAAAGTAACACTTTACTCAACAGCAACAACAGTAATTACAAATAATAGTAAGCAGACCGCAATCTCCTTCTCTATTCCACAAGTTCCATTGCCTGCAGACTGGTCAAGTAAAAAAAATCTTCCGGGAAATACTTTTGACACAGCATTTACACTAAATCCGGGGATTAAAACTCAGGGGACATTTAATACAAGTAATGCAATAGATTATTATACGTTTGACCTTAAGGACCCTTCCCAAATTGCTGTTGATGTAACAGATGTACCTAAGGCACTTTTTTGGGTTTTATATGACTCTTCGCAAAAAGAAGTAGCATCTACCTATAGAACAGGGTCAATGGGAGGATCAACGCAAATTGCCTTGAATAATCCTGGAAAATATTACATTAAGGTTTGGGCAGATTATCATGAATTAGTTAATTACCCTTATACAATTCGTCTGAGCATCCTTCCTTATTTTGAGTAAATACAAGATAGATAAATAAACCCTCAAGGTATCGCCATAATTAACTATAAGTTTCACAAATAAAGCATTAATTTCATATGAACATTATTTATGTTCAAAAATAATTGCATTTTAGCCTCGGGAATTGATATTGCACTACTTTACCAAACACCGATCTTGGGATATAATTAATAGATATGAAAAAGCCAAATTTAGCAAAACTTATCGATTACTCTAAGTTAAAATTCAGGGTTAAAAAGGCAATGCGCTACGACGATGTTGGAGATTATCTTGACACAACCATCATCTCGTATGATATGAAAAACCCGGTACTTAACAACGCTATTATGCTCCACGAATTTATTGAATATACGTTAATAAAATCGGCAGGAATTCCTGTTTCTATGATTGACGCTTTTGATACGGAGGATGATGCACCGGAAAAATACAAAAAAGAGTACAAGCTATACTGTAAATATCATCGAATTGCAAATAATGTTGAGCGCCTATTTATCGAAAATATGGGTTTGTCTTGGAAAAACTATCAAAAAACAGTATATGCAGAATCAGTAAAGGTAAAATCCATGAAGAAAAATAGTAGGAAAAAACAAAAAAAGAATTGGAAAGTACGGTAAACTTACAACACGTCTCCTATTTTGACGTTAAACGGTATTTTATATAGTCCCCGCTCCATACCATAATTTAACCTGTTAAGAATAGAGGTAGGATACCCAAGAGATAAATAATCTGCTTTGGGACGGTAATAGCTTTCAACAAATGAAAATTTATCTAAATTGCGATACATTCTATTAACTGCTTCTTCAACAGATTTTCCCGAGCCAGTGATAGCTGCAATTGCATCTGAGTATCCAACATTAACCAGTTTGTTTCCTTTTTTCTTGACATCCCACAGCCAAATATCCTTTTCAACTTCCGGTGAAAAATCAACAGTTAACCCCCCAAGAATTTGTTGTGTATCATTATCTCGGTGGAGATTAAAAATCTTAATTGATGCTGCGACAGTGCCAATGGTAAATGGATTTTTCTTCTGCACAACTTTTTCGAAAAATTCATGCACACTTCCACATTGAGCAAATTCAGTAAGTGAGGAATTGTATCCTGGCCGATTTGGGCAAAACTCTCCAAAATACATTTTTCCGTCACGTTTATTAATTAAAATCGATGCGTCCCAATAAAATAATCCTTTATGTTGTTTGGCAATTTCATCAACAATGGGTGGAAAAGCAATTTGATTAATTCTATCGTCATTGTTAATTGGGAAAACGAGATCTGCTGCACAACCTGTTTGAATAGAAATATTACCGCTACCAATTGGTTTATTTTCAATCATGACAGAAGCACCAAGAAGCTCACCATCATAATACAATCTCTCCGGAGTGACTTCCATTACCGATGGAATAAGAAGTTCAAGAATAAATCCTTCAGATCCATCATACGATCCCGGGTCTTTATCTAACACTTCTACTACTTGTCTTGCAGCAAGAACCGGATCATCAACATCCGGGACAAATGCATTTGCGCCGTCATTATTGCTTTTTAAGACCCATACCTCATCTGTCCCTTCCAAAAATTTTTTGGCATCAGAGATACTTGTAAATTCTTTCTTGCGAGCAATATTTAATTTTGCATAATGTTTTTTGACAAACTCTTTTGCTTTGTCTCGGTCTGTTTCGTATAAATAGTCTTCACGAGTTGGAAAATTACCATGGAATCCTAAGTCTTTTATTTGTTCGGCAAGTGCATAAAGGCCGTTTGTATCAAAAAAAACAAAATATTCCTCGGGATTTTTGTATGTTTTCATTTCTTTTAAAAGTTCTTCTGCAACTCTTTTCTTAACCAGTCCATCAAATATTGAAAGGCGCTGCTCTTTATCATTTCGTCCTTCTATCCCGTATTCTGTATCTTCATCCGATGCCAAACTTCTCATACTATCAATCTGAGCGAGCACGACATCTTGTCCTTCCATCTGCAAATGTTGCGCAATTGGTGTACCCGAACCATCAAGAGTAAAAACAATATACTTCATACAGATACTATACAGCATAGCATACAAAATAGGAAACAGGAGTTTGTAAAAAACTTGGTAAAAAAATTCCACCTGGATATAGATAAGCTGGCACAAAAAATTAGCTTCAAATTTTATCAGAGAAAGAGGTTCTAATCTTGTGACTGATTCTTCACTATGATATATTCGTTTTATAATCATGAGACAAATTTACATCTTAAGGCATGCAAATAAAAATAAAGAAACAGGCGAGCTTACAGAAGAAGGACGTAGACTTGCACGAGAACTAAAGGATAAGCTAGGGATTTTTAATTTGGTAATTACTTCAGATAAAAATTCACGTCTTCTTGAAACAGCAAAACTACTAACCGGAGTAGATCCAGATATTGATCAGCGAGCAGGTCTTATTTATGACTCTGATGAGCAACATGAAATAATTGGTAAACTTGCAAAAACACATCCATTCACACATGCAGGTGTCATATATGAAAATCCTGAGTATAAAAATTTAGCCGAAAAGCTGGGGCAATATACGCTTGCTCTTTTTCAAGAAACATTTAATAAGCTACCAGAAAACGGGAAAGCATTAATAATTGCACAAGATGCAGTTATGGTTGCAGGAGAGAAATACATCAAGAAACAACCTTTTGAAAAACTAGAAACAAACTATCAACCACTTGAGGGATATATAATAAATGAAGACTTGGAAATTAAAAGATTTACTGTATAGTTTCACCTAGAAATTGATCTGCAAAAAGTTCCAACTTAATCCAAGCAGTGCAGCTTTGATTTTTGCCTCAATTTTTTTAAAGTTGCAATCAGCTCACCCATATGAACTATAGGTTTATGAGTGGTGAAGTATTGCCTTCCATTCGTCTCAATACAGTAAGCTTACTTAGAGAAATTGGAAGAAGAGAAGGTCATATGAGAGCTGACTTCTCTGTAGATCAAAGACGAAGGGAAGATTGGGCTATCTCACGAGGGTTTATTATAAATGGCATTATCAAAGAAGTTAATGCAGATGAGCAAAGGCCAGATCTTCATCTGGCATTAGATCGTTTTCTAAGATTCTATGAGGCTCTACAATATCCTGAAGCGGCGAAAATTCTTACAAACGTTACTTCTGATTCAGAAATGCAAGCAATTTGTGCTCGGGCAGGTATTCACAATCCAGTATTCTATGGTTACGGTAGTATGCGAGGAGGTATGCTTGCAAAAGACGTCATTGGACGTGAAATATCATCTCAAGATATTGATATACTTTTTGCTCATGACTCAGCAGATAGAGTAACCCCTGATTGGTACACACAAGTTGCATATAGACTTGGAGAATTAATGAGGGATCCAAATATAGAAGGTGTGAGAAGAAATTTTTTTAGGCTATGCGAAGGATGGAATCCAACAAATCCTGAAGCAAGAATGTATAATCTTACTGCTGAATCAGCAAAAGAACTTTTTTCGCGAAGAAATTGCTGCTGTAGCATCGCGATATTTTTTGATTGGATATCCTCACTCTGATAATCTTTCATACGTTCTTACTGGAATGAGTGAATTAGCAAGAACTTATAAAGAAAAATGGACGCTTCTTATTTCCTTACTGCAATTTGATTGGTCTCTTAAAAGAATACCTGATCCATTGCACTTTTGGCCTCAAAAATATAAAACAGGTGTTGATAAAGAATTATTCCCTGCTTATAACGAGGCAGCAAATAATTTTAATGCAATTGAACAACGACTTTTTACTGATCTTATTGAGGCAACAGGCATACCAAACGCAGCGGAACTGTAGTTATTTAATTAACTATTAGAAAAATCATTAGTTTTAAAAATGAACCTTTATAAAAAGTTTCTCATAATCCTGGAGAGCTAACTTGAAAAATTTGTCTAAAATTACTACTGGTATCAGGAGAAATAAGATTAGAATTTCTTGAGTGAAACAGCTTGCAAATACAAAAGGCGAAGAGGGATACAGGTAGTGTATTATTAAGGTATGTTCTTTAGGAAAATTCCTCGTACTGTTTTTGTACTTGGTCTTGTGAGTTTCTTTAACGATCTCGCCTCGGAGATGATTTATCCGATTGTCCCTATCTTTCTTACAACTGTACTTCATACATCTATTCCTATCATTGGACTTATTGAAGGTATTGCTGAATCAGTTGCAAGTATTACGAAATATTTCTTTGGTACATATTCTGACTATTTACGAAAAAGGAAAATCTTTGTTTCACTCGGTTATGGTTTTGGAGCAGTCTCAAAGCTCCTTATTGGTTTGGCTTATGCATGGCCATTTGTTCTCTTTGCTCGTTTTATTGACCGATTTGGAAAAGGACTTCGCACTGCTCCGAGAGATAGTATACTTCTTGAAAATGCTACACAAGAAAATAAAGGTTTCATCTTTGGTTTTCACCGAGCTTTTGATAGTCTTGGTGCTGTGTTTGGACCATTGCTTGCATTAGTAGTGTTGTATTTTCTGAAAGATAATCTTCGCCTAACATTTTTTATTGCCTTTATTCCTGGTCTTATTGCCCTTTTACTTCTGATATTTCTTGTGAAGGAAAAACAACATATCACTGAGGAGAAGAAAGAATTTGTTAAAATAAATTGGAAACTTCTTCAACCAAAGTTACAACTTTTCTTACTTATTAGTTTTATTTTTTCTTTAGGAAATAGTTCTGATGCTTTTCTACTGCTGAATGCAAAAAATCTTGGGCTTGGGGTAACTGCTGTAGTTTTTACATATGTTCTGTATAATTTATCTCAAACAATATTTGCCACTCCTGCAGGACAATTAGCAGATACGTTAGGTGCAAGAAAAGTATTCGCTGGAGGATTATTGGTTTTTTCAATTGTTTATTTATTTTTTGGTTTGGTAAAAAATCCATTCTGGTTGTGGTTTTTATTTCCTATATACGGCGTGTATATTGCAGCAACCGATGGCGTTTCCAAAGCATATATTTCGGAGTTTATTACAAAAAAAGAATCAGGAACTTTCTTCGGAGCGTACTATACTCTGACTGCAATAGGAACATTATTTGCTTCAGTGATTGGAGGACTACTGTGGAGTGCAATAAATCCATCAGCAACATTTCTCTATGGAAGCGTTATGGCATTCCTAGCATTTATTATTTTCGTGATATTTGGTAGAAAGGTAATACAAGTGTAACGCATGTAAAGATCGAAAGAGGTGTATGCTTATGGAGAAAGTCTTACGTTCTTTTAGGCATATCAGTTCCAGTTTAATCGAATATTGTAAATGTATTTTTACTTTTGAGCTTTTTGTTTTTTGGTAATCTTTAGTCTCTTGGGAGGAGTTTTTTGGATTTTTTTAAATGTCATTGTTAATACCCCTTCATTCAATTCACAAATTGGTTCTTGATCTGCAACTATTCCCTGTGGGAGCCGAAATGCATAATTATATGATGTATTCATTGATGACATAAAATATCTCCTGTTGGTTTTATCTTCTTTTCCTTCCTCCGCAGAAGCATTGACTCTAACTACATTATCTTCAACGCTTACATCAATTCCATCTTCTGCTACTCCAGGCACTGCTGCTTCTGCAACGATTGCGTCATCGGTTTCATAGAGATTAAGCCCTTGACCAACAAGACGAGAAATACCAGGAATAGTTGGTAAGTCCCAATCGTCAGCAAAAAATCTATCAATATTCCATGGGTTCCATCGAATAGTCGGCATATAATCACCATTATGTTATGTCCGGATTTAAAAAAGTTAATAAGGATCAGATCAGAAGTTAATAAGAGAAAATTTGGAGTAATTAAATTTCTACTAGTTTACTACCTAGTTGTAGAGGTATCTGTTTCTTGGTCTATTGCTTTTTGTTTGTATCACTTCTAGAATTGCTTAATACCTAACATAAAATGCAAAAGCACAAAAGAAAAATTATCAAAAACAATCGAAGAAAAAAAAGTTCTTCTAGAACTCCTTTTATTTTAATATCCGTTGGATTAGTTC
>PPGL01000076.1 GCA_003173915.1 Candidatus Levyibacteriota bacterium
GCTTAACATTGGGGGATTTAGCATACAATTTACCGAACTTCTCAAGCCGTTTCTCACATTTTCTTTAGTTTCTTTTCTTGCCAGGCGGGAAAGTACATCATTTTCGACTCTTGGAAAGGTGCTGCTTTTTTTACTTCCTGTAGCCTTTCTTATTTATCGCCAACCTGATTTAGGGAATGCGCTTATTTATGTAGGAGCAACATGTATGGTTCTCCTTTTTTATGGTTTTCCTCTCAAATGGTTTCTTGCTGGGATAGGGGGTATCATTGCAATAATTCCACTGTTATGGCAAGTGTTACATCAGTATCAACGGGATCGGTTGCTAACCTTTTTCCATCTTGCAAATGATCCTCTTGGGCTTTCATATAATGCAATTCAGTCAGTGATTGCTGTTGGGTCGGGAACATTTGTTGGGAAAGGACTTGGACTTGGAACACAGTCCGGTCTTCGATTTTTGCCTGAAAGACACACAGATTTTATTTTTGCTACAATTTCTGAAGAACTTGGATTTATTGGGAGCGCTATTGTTGTTATTGCATTTTGTTTTTTGCTCTATCGCTTGTATGTTCTTTTTATGCGTCAAGAGGACACGTTTGGCAAGCTATTTATTTGTGCGACGTTTTCTCTTTTGCTCATTCAATTTTTTGCCAATGTTGGGATGAATGTTGGGATTGTTCCTGTTGTTGGTGTTACCCTACCATTTGTGTCTTTTGGAGGAAATTCGCTTCTATCAAGTGCTATTTTTTTGGGAATTATTGTTGCCATGGAACGCCAACAGCGTCAAAAGAAGGTGCTGGAAATCACCTGAAATGTTTGGTATAATTGTACAATCTATGAAATACGCGGTTGTTTCTCAAGGCGGCAAACAATACAAAGTTGCAGAAGGCGATGTTTTAGAGCTCCAATCTCTTGGCCTCAAAGCAAATGATTCTTACACATTTGAAAATGTTTTACTCGTTGTTGATGAAAAAACTCGAAAAGTAGGCACACCAAGTGTCAGTGGAGCAAGTGTTTCAGCAACAGTTGTAGATACAAAAAAAGGCCCAAAAGTTCGAGTTGCTAAATATAAAGCAAAGGTGAGGTATCGAAAAGTCATCGGTTTTAGAGCAGCACTAACTACAGTCAAGATTGATAAAATCAATGTAAAGTAATATTCCATCTTGACACCTGTGAAAACACTCGTTAAAATAAGTCTAGTTTTCACGCAGGTCAATTAAAAAAAGAATTATATGGCACATACAAAATCAGGAGGAGCGACAAAAGGAAATAGAGACTCGAGAGCAAAGCGCTTGGGCGTGAAGATTTACGGCGGTCAAAAAGCAGCCGCAGGAAATATTATAGTCAGACAAAAAGGAACAAAAATTCACCCAGGTGTGGGTGTAAGTATGGGTAATGATTATACAATTTTTGCACTTGTTGCAGGAACAGTTCAATTTAAAACACACAAAGGGAAAAAAGTAGTTGAAGTAGTCAATGGATAACACAAACGACCAAAGAATTTACGAATTAGAGACGCACCTTATTCAACTTAATCCGCTCCAACCGCGTGGCGTTATTATGCCCGAATCCCTCACTGAGCTTGTTGATTCTATTCGCGAACAAGGTATTCTCGAGCCTCTTGTTGTTGCAAAGACTCCTGCTGGATATCAACTAATTGCAGGCGAGCGAAGACTTCGAGCAGCAAAGATTTTAGGCCTTAAGATTGTTCCGGTCATTGTACGCGAAACAACTCCACAGGGAATTTTGGAAATGTCTATTGTTGAAAATGTTCAGAGGGAAGATCTTAATCCAATTGAGAGAGCATTAGCATACAAAAGACTTATTGATGAGTTTGGCTTGTCGACAAATGAAGTTGCAAAAAGAGTCGGAAAGTCTGTACCTGCTGTTTCTAATACCATTCGACTTCTTTCTTTACCTGATGCTATCAAAGATGCACTTGTTGCAGGCGTTATTTCAGAAGGTCATGTTCGTCCCTTAATTTCTCTTGGCGATACAGCACTTATGCTGGCGCTGTTTAAAAGAATTCTAAAAGAAAATAGTACGGTTAGGCAAACAGAAGAAATGTCAAGGCAAGCAAAAGGGGAAATCGAAAAACACGAGCCACGAAAAGCAAAAGACAAGCTTTATATTCCAGAGCTTGATGAAATGGCAAAAAATCTTAAGGAAACCTACGATTTTAGTAAGGTCTCAATGACTCAGTCCAGAAGTCTTGCGAGAATTACTATAGAAGTAAAAGGAGATCTTAATGAAACAACACCAAAAATTAAAGATCTTGTGACTCTTTTGCTTCGCAAATAATTATCTTCTTATTGGGTTTCTATATTCAATTCTCGTTGCTCGTAACACTCCTGCAATATTTCTAACTATGACAGTGGTTTCTGCACCTACATTTTCCAGTTGAGGAGCTCGAATAGTATACCGTTTCTCATTTGGGTCAACAGATAGTTGTATCTTGAACTTGGGCTTTTCATCGCTTGTTAATGCCATTTGTCTTAAAGTACGCATCAGTACTCTTTCAGCAAGTATTGGTCCGAATATATGTGTTTCTCCTAAATTAATAATTTGTTCACCATTCTCTGTTGATTTTATTGGTAGGTTGTACATTTGGGCAATAATCTTTCTACCATCTGGAGATAATATGATAGGGTTGAGGAGTGCTTCTACATAAGGATCTAGCAATTCCAAATGAACACTTTGGTTGGGTCTTTTTCCTAATTCATCTTCAGAAGTCATAGAGAGCATTATATGCTATAGGACTAAAATTATCAAGAGCGATCTCTTTAATAGCTTAATGTGTGTTTATCTCACTTTGTAAATGATGAACAGAAAGAAGTTACTTAAGTTATTTATATGGATTGTGGATAAATCCAGCCTCGTTGAGGGGCCAGTAGGCAAGAAATGATGCTCCAATAATATTGCCTGCGGGGACAAATCCCCATTCTCTTGAGTCCGAACTATACGGCCTGTTGTCTCCCATAACAAAGAATTGTTTGTCTGGGACTGTTACTGTGTCGCCGTCATGGAGAAAAGAGCCTCCGTATGTCTTGACATCGGGCTTTAAATACGCACTTTCATCAAGTTTACTGCCATTTAGGTATACATCTCCATCTTTTACCATAACAGTATCTCCAGGCAGTCCAATGACTCGTTTTATAAAGTCCTTATCTGGAGATGGAGGAGCAACGAAAACAATAACATCTCCTCGTTTTGGAGGCCCAATCTTAAGGCCAATGAGATTGGTAAGCACATATTCTTTATCCTGAAAATTAGGATACATAGATTCACCAGTTACTTGAAAAGGTCTTGCAACGAAAATGTAAACAACCAAAAATATTGAAGCGGCAATAAGAATGCTTTGAATCGTGTCGATAAAAAATCCGTATAATTTCCTT
Source organism: Candidatus Levyibacteriota bacterium (assembly GCA_003173915.1). Next base: position 3,393 of record PPGL01000076.1, read on the forward strand.
ACGATAAACATAACAAAGATTCAAACCTTAGATATCAAAAATTCAACATTTTTGTTCAGAGTATTACGAATATTCAAACAGAGTGAATACATTCATTCTCTATTATTCATAAACTTTTGTCAACGAGTCTATTGTGATAAAATGACTGTACTTTACATGGTCATCCTCGATCGATTCGAGGATCCAGATTCTGGACAAGTCCTTCGGTAAACTCAGGACTGTGAGTAAAGCCGAACTGCCAGAATGACAGCTTGGATTCCCGCCTGCGCGGGAATGACATAAAGGATCTGTAGTTCAGTTGGTTAGAACGTTCGATTCACATTCGAAAGGTCAGAGGTTCGAGTCCTCTCAGGTCCACAATGATTATTCCTAACGAACTTGTTTTTGCTGTTGATGACCAAGATAATCCAATTGCTCCTCTTCCTCGTGAATATGTTCATCAACATAGCATTTGGCATAGAATTTCCCATGTATGGATCATTAATAATCAAAAACAAATTCTTTGTCAAAAGCGTTCGGTAAAAAAAGATACCAATCCTGGCAAGTGGGAAGCATTTTTTGGAGGACACGTCGGTGCAGGAGAAAGTTACGAAGAAAATGCAGTGAAGGAAGTACATGAAGAGACGGGTTTGTCTTTTGAGACAAACGATCTCCACTTTTTTACAAAAGGAAAAAGTATGACAGCCAAACATTTCCAGTCTGCTTTTTATGTAATCTGGAACGGTTCGATTGAAAATGTTCACATTGAGCAAGACGAGGTAGAAAAAGTAGAATGGAAAGATATTACAGAACTAGAACAAATTCTATTTCTTGGGCAAGATATCAATTGGGTTCACGTATTATACGAAAAGGAGATAATTGAAAAACTAAAAGATCTTTCGTTTACGGAATAAAGGATTTGATAAGATCAAAAAGTCTTTTTCCTAACTTTCCACCACTTGGAAGTTTGCCAATTCCTGGAATCTTTGGCATTGATAAATTGCCAAAACTAAATGATTGTTTGGTCTCAAGCGTTGCACCATATTTGATAAGTCCAATAACTGCAGCATACGGACTGTCTTGTACTTCATCAACAATGCCTTTTAAATCCATTGGGACACCGACTCGTACAGGCATTGCAAGAACTCGTTTTGCAGATTCAACAATGCCAACTGTTTTTGCTCCACCACCTGTGATGACAAGTCCTGCAGGAGTTTGACCACCGAGTCCGCTTTTTTTGATTTCCATTCCTATCATAGTAAAGATTTCATTAAGTCTTGGTCGGATGATTCCTTCAACCAATGTTTTTTTTGAAACTTTTCGTATCTCTTCTGGAAGTCCAAGATGTGCAAGGTCGATTTCGTCAGTTTTTGGCTCGGTTTTTTCACCTGAATCTTCTGTAATCATTGCGCGTTTTTGTGGTTTTGAAAGAAATAATTTAATTTTTTCTGCACTTTCAAGACTTACTCGAAGTCCGATTGCCAAATCATTTGTAATATGTCTTGCACCGATAGGTAGTACTGAGGAATACGCAACAGAACCCTCGGTATAAATAGAAATGTCAGTCGTTCCAGCACCGATATCTACCAAAACAATTCCAAGTTCTTTTTCTGTCTCTGACAACACTGCTAAAGAACTTGCATATCCTCCAAAAATAACACTGTCAACATCAACTCCAACCTCAGAAAGTGCTTTTGTCATGTTTCTCACAGCTGTACTACTTGCAGAAATAATGTGCGTATCAACTTCAAGACGTACCCCTGTCATGCCTGTTGGATCTTTGATTCCTTCTTGTCCATCAACTGTATAATTTCGAGGTAAGACATGAATAATTTCTCGAGAAGATGGAAGGGAAACAGCACGTGCTGCATCAATAACGCGTGTTAAATCATTGGCTGTTATTTCTCCTTCTGGAGTAGCAACAGCAACTACACCTTTTGAATTAATGCTTTCAATGTGACTTCCACCAATAGAAACAGAGACATGAGAAATAGAATAACCTGCCATTCTCTCTGCAGACTCTAGTGATGTATTGACAGCAGCAACTGCATCTTCAATATCAACAATTTGTCCTTTGCGAATACCAGCAGATTTTACCTCTGATACACCAAGTACATTGATTGTTCCTTCGTCATCTATTTTAGCGATGACTGTTATAATTTTTGAGGTTCCAATATCAACACCTACAACAATTTTTCCTTCAGCCATAAGTTAGTAAATAGCGATTAACCGCTAGCAAGTAGTTTTTACCGCTATGTTAAAAAGAGATTACTGGATTATCAAAACGAAAATCCACTCGGATTAACCGCTTTCCCTCTATTGTAAGCTGCCTTCTGATTAGTTGTAAAGAGGCGATTTGTTGAGAGAGATCTTTATTTTGAGAAAACATAATTTGTTCACCCGAATCAAGTGTTACTAAAATACCTGAATTTGATGCCGGAAGCACAGAAGTTGACACTAAATTGTTTTGTTTGAGTAGTTCTGTTATGACAGTTGTGTCATCAGGTCCAACTATTGTTTTTTTTGAGGCTGTTCTCTGAGCAGTTGTTATTGGTGTAATAAAAGGAATTTTTTGTGCTTCGTGCCAAAAAAACCACAAAAATAATATGCCTGACGTACATACAAATATCAGAAAAAGGAAAAAAATTTTTGGAAGCGTGTTTCGGATTCTTCTTTTATTAAGGTGTTTTTTTTGCAACATACAAAAGCGTATCTATAATTTTTTGTACAGCGTGTTTGTGAATTG
>PPGL01000029.1 GCA_003173915.1 Candidatus Levyibacteriota bacterium
AAATAGAAGTTGGCAGTGCACCTGTTTTGACAGAAAAAGGTTGGCTTATTTTTTATTGCACAATAGAAAATTATTTTTCAACATATCAAAAACCAAAAGTATTTCGAATTGATGCAATGCTTCTTGATAAAGAAAATCCTATGATAATCCGTGGTCGGACTACAACACCTCTTCTTATTCCGCAAGCATATTACGAATTATTTGGAAATATTCCAAACATTATTTTTCCATCAGGTGCACTTTTGGAAGGAGAAACTATTTCTCTATATTACGGGGCAACCGATACAACATGTGCAGTAGCAAAAGTTTCTGTAAAAGAATTGTTATCTTCTATGGAGACATCTCCTGCAAAACTCGCTCCATCTTTTTCTCTCGAGCATCATCTCATGCCTTTTGAAGGAAATCCAATTCTTTTTGCAAAAGAAAATAAGCCATGGGAAGCAAAAACTGTTTTTAATCCTGCTGCAATCGAACTTGGTGGGAAAATCCATTTGCTATACCGCGCAATGGGACAAGATGATACGTCGGTGCTTGGATATGCATCAACCTCAGATGGGTTTCATATAGACGATCGTTTGCCAGATCCAGTGTATGTTCCACGGGAAAAATTCGAACTTAAAGTTAAACCAGGGGTTGGGTCTGGTTGCGAAGATCCCCGGTTAACAAGTATAGGAGATAGATTATATATGCTTTATACAGCATATGATGGGGAGATCGGTCGTGTGGCACTTTCTTGGATTACACATGCAGATTTCCTTGCCAGACAATGGAATTGGTCTACTCCAATTTTGATTACTTCAGATAAAAATTGGGATAAAGATGCAGCTATTTTCCCTGAAAAAATCAATGGAAAATATTACATTTTCCATAGAGTAGAACCAGATATCTGGATTGATGCTGTAGATGATTTGGAGTTTAAAAATGAGAAATATCTTGCTGGAAAAATTCTTTTTGCACCGCGTAAAGACATGTGGGATAGTGGGAAAATTGGTATTGGTTCGACACCTATCAAAACTCCCCTTGGATGGTTACTTATTTATCATGCAATCACAAAACAAGATAATGAATATCGTATTGGATTAGCACTTCTTGATAGTAACGATCCGACACAGGTTTTGGTCAGACTTACTTATCCAATTCTAGAACCAACTCGTGAGTATTCCTTTCATGGCATTCGTCCTGGAGCTGTTTTTACGAATGGAGCAGTTATGAAAGACGATGTTCTGTATGTCTATTATGGTGCATCAGATCAGGTAATTTGTGTTGCGAGGACTTACTTTCCCTCCATACTCGATGCTCTTCAAGCCGAACTAAAAAAATAAATCACTTTACTACAACTGATCCCATTTGTGAAGGGTTAAGGTGATTGTGATACCCGTATGTTCCAGTATTTGGAAAAGTTAGAGACAAGGTTGCTCCATTATTAAATGAACCTAAGTTAAGTGGCGGATAATCTGTATGTGTTGGGTGAGGATTTGAATTAACAGTTGCTGTTGTTCCACTTTTATTAGTCCAGATAACAGTATCTCCTTTCTGTATGGTAATTGTTGCTGGAGAAAATCCATTTGCAGTAAGGGCTACCTGGTGTATTGTTGCAGAGGGAAGTGCACTTGGTGATGCAGTGGCAGAAAGCATTATTGAAATAGTTGGAGATGGATATTCATGATACGTTGGTGTTGGAACAATAGTTGTAACCAGATTTTTATTATATCCAAGTAAATACATACCTGAAAGCGCGAGAAGTAATACTACCACAATAACAATAATCCAATTTTGCGCGCGCATAGTGTATGCATACAGATGTTTTGGCATAAATGAAGCAAAAAAAGGTAAGAATTATTTAAAACAATTTTTTATGAACATAGGAAATTCTTCTAGATTTTAGTTCCTACTTACAAACCATAAGAATTGTTACTGATAGAAAAATAATAGAGCGGTAAAATTTAGAGATGCTCGACTTGTTTTTTTATCTTGTCACTGACATACTAGCTATATGAACAAAACAACAATAGGACTTATTCTTCTTCGCTTATCTATTGCTAGTGTTTTTGTGTATGCTGCCATTGCATCTTTTATTACTCCTGAAAATTGGATTGGATATTTCCCACAATTTCTCCAGCATGCTATTCCACAGCAGATACTTCTTACTGGATTTTCTCTATACGAGATTTTGTTGGCAGTGTGGCTTTTAAGTGGGAAAAAAACATTTTATGCTGCAATACTTGCTGCGTGCACGCTTTTTGGCATTATCGTGGCAAATGTTGTCGAGATTGATATTTTATTTCGTGATTTTGCAATTATCCTTGCTGCATTTTCTCTTGCTGTTTTTACTTATAAATAAGATCTCTTTTTCGCGAGGAACCATTTCTACTTGACACGTTTGGTATACTAGGACTAGTTGTTTGCCTATGCTGATTCCACATAAAATTATTCGTGGTAGACGAAAAACCATTATGTTGCATATTACTCCTGATGCGAAGCTTGTTGTGTATGCGCCACATCTTGTTCCAAAATTTTTTATAGACCGCTTTATTGAAGAAAAAAATACGTGGATAGAAAAAAAAATATCAGAAATGAAAAAAAGAGGACAACAAAAAATCAAAACATTTACAGAAGGAGAAGCGTTATTATTTTTGGGGAATAAATTATCACTTACATATACACAAGGAATTGATATTTCTGTAAAAGAAAATAAATTGTTATTTCCAAAAGCATTGCAATTTAGAGTAAAAAAGGAACTAGAAAATTGGTATAGAAAACAAGCAAAAGACATAATCATAAATCGTCTGAAATATCATGCAAAAAATATGAATACGGAATACACTTCTGTCATGTTTTCTGACACAAAATCTAAGTGGGGGACATGCTTTCATGATAATTCGTTACAATTTAATTGGCGTCTTGTTATGGCGCCTCTTATTATTATTGATTATGTGATTATTCACGAACTCTCTCATACAACAAAAAAAAATCATTCACGAGATTTTTGGAATAAAGTGAGATTATATACGCCAGCATATAAACAGCATAGGGAATGGTTAAATAGGCACGGAAACGAACTCATATATAACTCTTGAGTATAATTATAGGATGTGATAAAATATCCTAGATTATGACGAAAAGAGCAAATAAAGGTGAGAGACTTGGTCGTCCAGTTTTGCCTTCACAGGAGATACAATTATCTCCTGAAGTATTAAGAAGTAAACGTGTTGCACATCTGTATCTAGGTTCGCATAGAGATGCTGATAAAGATCAGTTAAAAAAAGTGGCAGATTCGATGGATGATTTTTTACGTACACATCCAGGCCAGTCAGCACTCGTTTTGGTTGAAGCCTACGGAATTTCTCCCCAAGTTACCACAGAAGTACACAAACTCATGAGAAAGAATGTTCCAGCAAGGATAGCTTTTTTGAATGTTCTCTCTGCATCCCATAGAGCACAAGGGGATCAAGCTTCCTATCAACAAATTACCAACTGGCTTAATCAAGATAACGAATTTATCTCCCAAGCTCTTAGAGACTATGATGCGGTTTCCAGAAAATACCCAGGCAGAGTGCGGTTGCTTTTTGAGCCGTTTCCAGATGAGCTTGCAGATCAATTGACGTATCTTAGCGAAGAAAGAATATTATATGCAAGTTCTGGTCAGCAAGCTCTTGAAAGAGGACAAATTGAAATAGCGGCCCTTTTGAAAATGAATGAAATAGTTACTTCTGGGAAGCATACTCGTCTTCGTGAAAATGCTCTTGGAGACGAAGTAACAGCAATAACTCAACAAAATGATGAAGCATTATTATTGCCTCAAGGAAGCGGGAAAAAGCCTTTCAGAATTGGCTTAGTTACCGGATATTATGGAGGAGCACATACAAGGCTTATTGATTTATTCAGTGAAAAGGGTTTTGATGTAAAAACTACATATCCTCAGTTGAAGGAGGGTGAAACTTTTGTTCTTGATTGGGCAAGTACGCTAACGACTAGAGTCACTGCCAATCCAGCATATGCACAACAGATTACGTTGAAAGATGCAACTCGAGCAGTGTTTTCTCAAGCTGTATATGAACTATTAGATACTCATTCAGAAATACAACCTTCTAATTACCAGCAGATTGTTACTAGTGCAAATCAGAAAGTAGATGCAGTATTGTTGCCACCAGTCACTCCTGTTCATAAAGCTAGCTTAACTGAACGTTTATTTAGAAGAGGACGTCAACAATCACCGGAAGATAATAATCAATCTTTCAACGAGTCATTTACTGCCACATATACTAGTGAGAGAAATTCATTATTAGCAACGGTAGCTAATATGTATGATCCAAGCAATAATGTAGATGCTCTTAAAAGAGGCATAGCAAGAGCTGCACTGAAGGATAGAATTATCCCATGGGTTATGAGTGAAAGAGAGTTAAAGAGCAAGGTAGATAAAGGATATAACGTTACCAATGATGAAGTGGTGTTAATTATTACTGCATATGCTTTGGCAAAAACACTTAATTCAATATTTGACCTTGGTCTTTCTTTTTCCTTGTAATTTTACATTCTCTATCATTCGATGATGCTTCTATCAAAAGTCCGCCTTGACAATCAGAGAGAATTTATGACATTAATAGAGTATGAGGAAAAAAATATCACACAAAGCAAAACATGTAGTAAAAAAACACAAGGCAACGATTTCTATCTTCCGTATTAATATGTATACCACAGGCCTTGTTTTTTCAATTGCTTTATTTGCCTTTACCTTGTGGGCAAAACAACTTCCCCCAAATAATACTGTTTTAGGCGCACAAACAACTCCTCAGGTTATTACCCCAAGTGTTACTCCTACTCCATCTCCTGCAAATATATACGAAAAGTAAAACTGCGGATATACATGGTTGCTTTTTTTTAAAAAAATTTTTACCATTAAAATATGTTTGTTCATGAAAAAGGATCAACTGCGCTTATTATATGTATTGCTATGATTGTCGGTATTTTTGTACTAAGTACAGGAATTTTTTTAGTGACTCATAAAGGGATATTCGTTTCATCGACAAATTCTATGGAAAAACAAAGCGATATTCCGCAGATGAAAATAACAGATTTGGCTCCTAGTGTTTCTTACTTCCAAAAATCAGCTGTTGTTGTTGAACATTCAGACAGCAGCTTTGAGAAATTTCTTCTTCCAACGACATCCGTCAATACATTTATTGCTGCCCTTCCCAAAGGAGATAAGTTTATTTCTAAAGAAGCATTAAGATAAATCTTAGAGTAATATAGTGGAAAATCAATTCTCCTATTTTGTGAATAAAGAAGTCGGCATTTTTCTCTCTTCCAATAAAAAAGTAATATGTGTACAATTGTAGATTGTTACATCATAGTATGTTAAAAAAACGATTTATTTTAGTAGGACTTCCTAATCCGCGTACACCAAAATCATTCATTCTGAAAGATATGGAAGAATTATGGGCACTCGTTACCTCATTTGGAGACTCAGAAATTGTTGATGCAATGGTCCAGCGAGCAGAATTCCCAGATAGATCTACATATATCGGTCCTGGAAAAATTCCTCACTTGTATACAAAAGTTAAAGAAAATACTGTGGATGTTGTTGTCCTTAATGGAATTGCAAAGCCTGGACAATTATTTAATTTGCAAAAAAAATTGTTTGATGCAAATCATGCCGTTGAAGTTTGGGATAGAGTAGATTTAATTCTTTTTATTTTTTCCCGTCATGCTGCAACCGCAGAAGCAAAATTGCAAATAGAACTTGCTAAAATGCGACACATGGGACCTCGTATTTATGGAATGGGAAAAGTATTATCTCAGCAGACAGGAGGAATTGGTACAGTCGGCATTGGAGAAACAAATACTGAGCTCATGAAACGTCATTGGAAGTCTGCAATGAAAAAAGTACAGGATCAGCTATACAAACTTTCTGCTGATAGACAAAGACAATTGCAACATAGAATACGTAGGGGATTAAAAACAGTATCAATTGTTGGATACACAAATGCGGGAAAGACAACATTGTTTAATCTTTTGACAGGGAAAAAGAAAAAAGCCGAACATGCTCTTTTTGCAACTCTTGATAGTGCTGTTGGAAAATTATATTTACCAAATTCACAAAAAGAAGTACTTGTTACAGATACTATTGGATTTATAAAGAATTTGCCTCCTAAACTTATTGAAGCATTTAAATCGACACTTATGGAATCAATGCACGCTGATATTTTGGTGCATGTTATTGATACATCAGATCCTGATATGGAATATAAAATTTTTGTTGTTGAAAGAATTTTACAAGAACTCGGAGTACAAAATAAAGAAAAAATATATGTTTTTAATAAAATAGATACTAAAAATACTATAGATATGTTAAACCTTGCAGCAAAATATCATGAATTTTCTCCAACTTTTATTTCTGCCAGAACAGGTGAGGGAGTGCAAAAATTACAAAATGTTATTGATAGTCAGTTAGCATCTCTTGCAGTATAAAAAAAATCCTGGTACGCTTGTATCTAATGAATGGAGTTGGGTGTATAAAAAAGTAAGCTGCATTAATTAGATTGCTTCTAAATGTTTGTACGCTACTATGTCTACCTGGTTATTACTTTCTCTTTCTGCTGCGGTACTTTGGACTATTGCTCCAATTCTTGCAAAAAAAGGATTTTTACATATTTCCTCTTTATGGAATAATATTTTTGCAAATATTTTTGCTTTTATTATTTGGATTCCTGCAGTTTTGATATTAAGTGATTTCAAAATTTCCTTTCCTTCGCTTTCTATTCTTCTTGCTCTTTTTGTCGCCGAAAGTTTTTATATGTTTTTTTTCTATGCAATAGCAAAAGCAGATATTTCTTTAACAAGTCCTCTTTCTGCACTTTATCCAATTAGTGCTGTTCTTCTTTCCTATGTTTTTTTACACGAGCGAATCACTAGTATTCAAACAGTAGGAATTAGTATCGCAATAGGAGGAGTTTTTCTTATCGCACTTCCAAAGAAAAATTTCACTTCTATTTTCCATCTAAAAGATAAATCTTGGTTATGGTGGGGACTTTTTAGCGCAACAATAAGTGGAACTGCTGATTTTCTTTCAAAATTATCATCAAATAAAATCGGTTCATATTCTCAAATTTTTTTTATTGCACTTATTGCCCAATTGATGTCACTAATAAATTATGCTGTAGATAGAAATGGCAGAAAGCTTCCCAAATTTTCATTTGGAAAATTTTCCCCAACACTTTTGGGAACTTTTTTTAGTATTCTTGGAATGCTTTTATTTTTACTTGCATTTAGATATGGGAAGGCATCTCTAATTGTCCCTGTTTCATCTGTTTACCCTGCATTTGTTGTCTTATTTGCCGGCATATTTCTTCATGAAAAAATTCATAAAAAACAAATTATTGGAATACTATGTATTACAACAGGAATTATTTGTGTTGGGTTTGGGATGTAGGTGATTTTTTGATCGCTTCATGTAGTTTTTCTACTTCTTTTTTTGTAAGTTGTCGATATTTTCCCTCCTCTAAATTGCCAAGCGCTATTGGTCCAAATGCAATGCGTTTGAGATCGGTAAGTTCTAAATGCAATGCATAGCACATTCTTCGTATTTGCTGGAATCTTCCTTCGTATAATACTGCTTCAACAATGGTTTGTGTTTCAGTTTCTTGTAGAATTTTTGCCTCTGCGGGAAGAGTTTTCTTGTCATCAAGGATAACTCCTTTTTGGAAAAATTTTAACTGTTTTTCTAAAACCTTTCCCGCGATTGTTAATACATATGTTTTTGGAACATGGTAGCTTGGATGAATAAGTTTGTGAGTTAACTGACCATCATTTGTTAGTAAAACAAGTCCTGTCGTATCCTTATCCAGTCTTCCAACCGGAAAAACTTGTTTGTTTGTTTCAATAAAATCAACAACTGTTTCTCGACCTAATTCATCTTCTGTTGTTGAAATAACATTTTTGGGTTTGTTGAGCATGTAATATTCATGTTCTTTTTGATATGGAAGTTTTTCTCCATTAATAGTAATACTGTCGTTTTCTGGGTCAATTTTTATTGATGGATCAAAAATTTCTTTTCCATTAAGGATAATACTATTTTCTTTAAAAAAGACACGCATTTTTGCACGCGTTGCGTAGCCTATGTGAGAAAGATATTTATCAAGCCTAATTTTTTTTGCCATAGAGAGTATTATATCGAGTTTATAGCAAAGCTACAATTAGTGCGCATTGTCACAGCATTTCTTGCAGTATTTTCATAAAATTATTACAATAGTTAGGTTAATTGATACATATGAAACGATTTATTTTGACCGTTTTAAGTATTTTTTCCCTTTCGTCGTTTCTTTTTGTTGGGCAAACTTCTGCTCAGACTGCACAATCTGGACATATTGTTACGATAGAAAAAGAAAAGACAGTAAATGGTGATCTTTTTACTGTAGGCCAAACCGTTGCAATCCACGGAACTGTAAATGGAGATTTATACGTTGGAGGAGGGAGCATTTTTGTTGATGGAACAGTGAATGGGGATATTCTTGCTGTAGGTGGAAATATGTTGATTCAAGGAACTGTCCATAATGTTCGAGTTGCGGGAGGCAATGTAACTATTGATGGAACAATCGGAGGTAATGTTACAGCAGTTGGTGGAAATATCTCAATTGCACAAGGGGTAAAAATTCCAGAAAGTCTTGTTGCTGCAGGAGGTCAGATTTCTATGTTGGGATCGACAGGAAAAGGAGCAACACTTGCTAGTGGGCAAACAACAATTGGGAATACTATTGGAGGAGATATGCTTGCAGCAGGAAATGTAACACTCACCCCAGGAGCTCGTGTTAATGGAAATCTTACCTATTGGAGTGGACAAAAAGCAACAATTGAAAATGGAGCAGTTGTTACGGGACAAATCGTGCAACATATTCCAGCAAAGCATTCTCAACCCCATGCAGCAAGCGCTGGTACTATTTTTGCGGGGACGCTTCTTTTTGGACTTATTAGTTTGATATCTTCTCTTATCATAGGAATTTTATTTATCCAACTTCTTCCTGTTTTTTCTCAAGACACAATTGCGACTATTCGAAGCCATCCGTGGCTTAGTCTAGGAGTTGGAGTTCTTGTTGCAATTGTTGTTCCTGTTGCTCTTTTTTTCATTTTCCTTACGATTGTAGGAATTCCTATTGCATTGCTTCTTTTAGTAGTATATGGAGTGTTTGCATATATTTCAAAAATTTTTGTTGCACTATTTTTAGGTGTTTGGGTGCTCGAGCGAACTAATACGTCAAAACCATATCTTATCTGGGCACTGCTTCTTGGGCTTATTATTTATGAAATTTTAGGAATTATTCCGCTTATTGGATGGTTTGTTGGAATTATTTTCTGGTTTATTGGACTTGGTGGACTTCTTATAACCTACAAAAATGTATATCTTTCCCTTCGTAGCAAAAAACTCATCTAACAGTTTAACTTAGATATATTTTATCATTCTGAGCTTGTTTCAGAATCCTCCAAAATGATATACTTGAAAATACAATTTCAGTAATAAGGATATAGGTGTATTGGGAAAAGACAGAAGGTTCAGAATCTCTACGTAAGCACTATTACCTATTCCTTCAATTCTAATCTGGAGAGGTCGCATAGTGGTCGAGTGCAGCGGTTTACTAAACCGCCGATCCGCAAGGGTTCGCGAGTTCGAATCTCGCCCTCTCCGCAGATTCAATTTTAACCACAATAAAACTGTATCTTTTATTCAAACCCACAGTAGGGAAGAGATATATCCTAGATCTTCAAAAAATTTTAAGAGCGTTTTATAGCAGGTGAAATAGTAATTTTTCTTCTCTAGGAAAATAGTTTTTGTTTGTTCATGCAGGGATGAAAATCATGTTCCTGAAAAAGAATTTTTTTCTTGACAAGATATTTACTTTATGAGCATGATAAATTTGTAAGAGCATGGCAAAAATACTTTCTGTTAAATCACAATATCAACAAGAAGATAATTATAAAGAGAACATCTTTACTAAGCTTTGGAATTCTTTTTCTTCACTTGATAGATTTACTAAATTTACCATAGTTACGTTAATAATAATCTTTGTTGTTGGTGTAACTACAATAGGAGCTATTTTTGATTTGCGAGGGAGGGCACAAATAGCGGTAAATCCTGCCTATATATCATCAATGGAACAAGCAGGGTACCACCAATTAAGCAAAGACGAATTTGCAGTAACAACAAATTATGTAAATATTCCTTCAGTGAGTAATCCAGGCCAAACAAAAACAGTTGCAATGGTGTTAAAAAATGGTCAAGTATTTACCCAAGATGTTACTAAATCAATGCAAATTTCGCTCCTTCAATCAGATCCATCAACAAATATATTTGTGGAAAAAGATACCCCAAATACAGCAATTGAAACCTACACAATCCCCAAACAATCAAAATCAAATGTACTAAGTAACCCAAATAATGGCAAACATGAAAGACCAGTTTGTAGTTTGCCTGGAAAACATTATACAAAGTGTCTGGCTCATGTGATAGCAAATGACAATGGTGTACCTCTTGCCTCTAATACTCCTCCAGCTGGCGCATATGGCCCAGTGCAATTCCATAGTGCCTATAATCTTCCTTGTACTGTTGGGGGAAGTGGGGTACAAACAAATTGTTCAACACCTTCTGTATTTGGGGTGCAAACAATAGCCATTGTTGATGCATACGATGATCCAACAGTTGAAAGCGATTTAGCAGCGTATGATACACAGTATAATATTCCTTCATGCACAAAAGCGAATGGATGTCTCACCATCGTTAATCAAAATGGTCAATCTTCTCCGCTTCCTTCAGCAAATTCTGATTGGGATTTGGAAATTTCTTTGGATGTTCAGATAGCTCATGCAACCTGTCAAACTTGTAAAATTCTTCTTGTTGAAGGAAATTCAAACAGCGATGCGGATTTGGCAGCAGCTGAAAATACTGCTGCTTTAATTGGTGCAACAGAAATTTCAAATAGTTATGGAGGACCTGATAGTTCGTCTAATTCTCTCTATGATAGCGCATATAATCATGCCGGAATTGCCATAACCGTCTCAACAGGAGACTGGGGATACGGAGTATCTTCTCCTGCTACTGCCCCAACAGTTATTGCAGTTGGTGGGACAAGCTTACATCTAAATGCAGATAATTCCTGGAATTCAGAAACTGTATGGAATGGAAGTGGAAGCGGGTGTTCTCTTTACGAAAAAGCAAATCCTTGGCAAACGTCTTTATCTAACTGGGGGGCAACAGGGTGTGGCAGCCAGCGTGCAAATGCAGATGTTGCAGCAGATGCAGACCCATACACAGGCGCTGCAGTTGTTGATAATGGCCTATGGTATACAGTTGGTGGGACAAGTTTATCTTCACCGTTAATAGCAGGTGTGATTGCTTTGGCAGGAGGAGAATCTGGATATAACAATCCTTCACAAGTCCCCTATCTTTTTTTCAACGGCAATTCACACGATATTACTTCTGGGAATAATGGTTCGTGTACTACGATTATGTGTGTTGCGGGAATAGGGTATGATGGTCCAACAGGGCTTGGTACACCCAATGGAACAAAGGGTTTTGGTCAAATAGGAGGACAAATTAAACAAAGCCCTTCCTACTGGGCAGTTGGAAGTGATGTTACACAGCAGACTACAACAAGTTCTCAATCCTTTTCTGTCTCAACATCAAATGCTTCTGTAAGTACGCTTGCAGTGAGTTTCAATATTTCTGTTCCAGGAGTTACTATAAGTGCTAGTAAGACGACACTTGCTGTAGCAAATGGAGCAACAGATTCATTTACTGCAACAATGACAATTGATAATAACCAAGCAAAAGCTGGATATTATTCTGGCCAAATTGTATATTCATCAAATGGTGCTACAATTGGTACAACCCCAATTGTAGTAAATGTTTATCCAACAATTACCACGTCTGCTCCTTCTACGATTTCTTTTGGGAATGATGATCCTACCCTTTCAACATGGAATTCGAGTCCTCAAACAATTACTCTCACGAATACACGAAAAGATATAAGTCAAACTGTTTCTATTGGCTCATCGTCCTTTCCAACAGGTATTACTTTACAAAATACGCCTGCTTCGCTAACAATTCCTGCAGGAGGAACGGCTTCATTTACCTCTCAGTTTGTCATTAACAATTCGCAAGTTACAAATAGTTTATACAATGGCTCAATTACTATTTCTAGTGCAACTACTAATAATTCAATAAGCGTTACGTTTAGTAAATATTATCTATTGATAATAAATGACGCAAATGTCTCAGAATTATCAACTGCTACCGTGAATATATTGGATGGGAAAAATATAGATATCGTAGGTGTAGTGAATACCGTACCAAAGACAATTTATCTCAATAATTCTGGTGTATATGATTTGATAGTCAAATTTCTCCCTATTTATGATAGTACTAATTCAAAAATTTACGAGTATACAGATATTAAAGAAGGGATAATTGTTTCTTCAGGGACTACAAACGTAAATGTTTCTAAAAGTGACATCACAAATCAGGTTCAGGTTACCGCAACAGATATTTCTAATTCACTACTTTCTCCCTTTACAATAAAAAATTCGTCTCTAACATATGTACCAAATCCTAATTTGTATAATTCTGGAGAGATATCAATGAATACTGGGAATTATGATGAAACGACTGAATATTTTTCAAACTTCAGCAAAAATTATAGAAGACAAAGCGTTTTTACATGGCCCAATGGTGAGAATAGTAGTAATGTTTATTTTTTCCATAGTGACTTTACAGGCCTTTCAGGCAGTCAAAACTTTACAAATACAGCAGCCGATTTTAAAACTTTTACTGTTCAAAATAATCTAGATTCATACACGAATACGTCGTCTCCTACCCTTATGTGGGTTTCTTCACTAACAAATGGAGATGAATATACAAGTAATTCAGGGGGTCTCACTATTCCTTCATCTCAAACATTCTATACGTTACTTCCTGTTAATGAATTTAAATATCAATACCAGATTGTTGGTGGAAAAGATCAAAGTCCAGTATTTAATTTTAACAATCCACAACAAAGATGGCTAAACGTTTTGGGAACGCCGATACTGTATCTTCCGTCAATACTATCGAGTACTCAATATAATGGATTAGGTCCATCTATATGGTTTGGTACATTTGCAAACACTTCAAATAGTATTGTTATAAAGCCTTATTATAACCTAGCTTACTCTCCCTGTGGTGCATTTCTGCGCCAAGATTTTTCTCTAAAAAATTATAATGCGACACCAGTAAATATCTATCAAAATGGTGCACTCCTTACGAGTTCTTCTATACCAGCATTTTCTGCAGTGAATATGTCACTTATGCAATTTTCATCGTGTACTTCTACGCTGTTTTCAACGAGTCTCGCTTCGGCAGGAAAATATGAAGTACAAATAAATTTCCCATATGCAAATAGTGGTAAATCCTTAACTGCAAATCTCACAGCCGATTTTGATACAACAAAATCAGATCCCAATCCTCCATCTATAACAAGATTGTATTATTACTCGAGTGGAGGAAGAAATGAAGTGTATGATCCAACAAAATCAAATAACTTATTTGAATTTAATTTAGACGCGGTCGGAGGTTGCATCAATACATTACCAACAGGAAAGTACTCTCTAGATGGAGGAACAACATGGACTAATCTTGCTAGCAATTATCTTACAACAGGAGCGTTTAGTGTTACTATTCCTGGAAATCTTTCTCCACAAAATAATACTCTTACTCTTAATCTTTCTGCAACAGATGATTCTGGAAATGCTCTTTCTTACACTTTCC
>PPGL01000082.1 GCA_003173915.1 Candidatus Levyibacteriota bacterium
TCCAGCGCCAATAACTACAGAAACTGCATCGGCAGCATCTGTAACAGAAACACCTGTTGTCGGGCTATTTTGGGCCCTCGCATCAATGCCTGCTGCGTGATTCCATCCACGAAACCAAAGAGATGCATAGAGTCTTTTGGGTGCAACTGTTTTACAATATGTTTCCCAATCTCTTTTCCCAAGTGGATGAATAGACATATTAATAATGTTTGCGCCTTCTTTTTGTACTGCTTCTTGGGAAAGTTTTATGTCTTGCCACATGCGCTCTCTGAGATCGTGCAGAGACGTTGTCACTGGTAGTGCAGTTTCGAGGAGATTAAATCCATTATCAAGTCCTTGTTCGCCAA
Source organism: Candidatus Levyibacteriota bacterium (assembly GCA_003173915.1). The sequence goes on from PPGL01000082.1 coordinate 348, forward strand.
GATCGGTACTTAATACACCAATATTTACTCCTTTTCTGGCATCACTTTCATGAAACGATTGAAATGTATTTCTTTTTGTTGCTGCCTTTTTCAGCTCGTCAAAATATGCCTGAGATACAAGATGCGGCAATCCAGTTTTATTGTCTGCAATAGTTTTTTCAAGTTCTGCACCGTAAGTCGTTACTGCTTTTTTCATACTTAATTCCTTGCTCCTCTTCTTGTACCACCTGCAGCAAAGGTTTCCAGCAAGAATTTATTATACTCAGCTGCGGCTGTTTGTGGATCTGGATCAATATCTCGAAGGAGAGTATGTATATCGCTAGCAACCTCAGATAATTTAAAAATTTTTGAATTCTGTTCCTCAAGCATTGCCTGTGTGGCTGTACGGGCAACGTCATTGATAATTGCATCAGTCCATTTGCTAAAATTTTGGGCTCTGTTTTCTTCTTCGTTTTCTAGGTGGGGTATATCATCCGATCTTTCTACCAATGGACCATCGTATTTTAATACTGATCGTAGAGATTCTTTCATCTGTCGTCTGAGTATTGCAAGACGTGCTTTAACTTCTTCAATATTTCCCTGTCCACCTTGAGCTTCTATGGCTTCTATTTCATCATATTCTCTACGAATTGCTGTAGCAAATTGTCTAGACATTTCTTGAGGAAGGGTAACTGTAGCACCTTCGGGTAATGATCCTGATCCTAATTGTTTGTTTACAAACTGTGTTGTTTTTTTAAGTCTGGCATATTTTGCTTCCGCTGCTTGGATAGCTTTACCATAACCTTCAAAATTTAACGGGGTAAATGTAGGGTACACAACGCTATCAACTCCTTCAGCAACATAATATGTTGGTACTCCTGCTCCTACACGTATAACCGTTTCAAGGTGTGTTAATGGGTAAAACATACGTAGTACCAGTGGATCATTTGTTAATTGCTCTAAGAGTTCAAGATTTCTTGTTCCATGTGCTTGGTTAATTTCTATTCTTTTGTTTACGCGATTTGTCCTATCTTGATCAAGTTGTATTTTTAATGCTTCAAGCTGTGGAATGTCCTCTTTAGCTGGTTTGTTTTTTGATAAGTCAGCTACCACTTTTGCCCATTCTACTAATGGATCATCTGAATGTTTTATAGTATCTGAAAGCGCCATATCAGAAAGAAATTGTCGTGCTGACGGGCTTTCTTTACATGCAATGTTAATTGCTTGAAAGAGTAGGGCAAATGGGGTTTTACCTTTTAAGGTTCCTCCTTGAGCTAACTCTAATACTTTTGCTGCAATAGTATCAACTGGTTGATTTGCAAGAAGAAGACGATTGTCGATCCACGCAAGAAAGCCATCGATTGTTGCATTTTCTGCAACCAGCTTGCGAAAAACTCCGAAGACTAATTCAGGGGTACCTTGATGATATATAACATGTCGAGAAACTGATGCAGGTTCCATAATGTTTGCTGGTGGCATTTTTTGTCCGGGATCAACATGGACCTGAGGATCCGCGAAAAAGAAAAAATGTAACATCGCATATGCTTCAGATGGGGTCATACCGAAAATATTATCAGTGTAGCCTCCATTTCGAGTAGCATGTAATTTTCTATGGTGAGTGCCAAAATCATCCAATATTTTTTGTGCTCTTTCCCTTTTTCCATCAAATGAGCGAACTAGATCACGTGCGTATAACAACTGCATTCTCGTTGCAAAATCATGAGTTTCCCATGGAGTATCATTTTGGAATTCCAATGAATCAGCAAGTGTTGAATGATATCGTTGAACATAACTTCGCAATAATTGTTGCGTTTGATCTCGTGCTGAAAGTACTTTTTCTTCATCCATGCCATTAATATGTATTGCTGCATTTGCCGCATTAAAGATAACTAATTTGGGAAGTTGCGTCGAAAAATGATAGTCTGTTTGTAGTTGGGCAACCATGTCTGCATCCAAGGAAATTCCGAGAAATTGTTCCCATGCGCTCTCTAAAATTTGCATTGCTTCTTGATGTGGGAGTAAATGAAGATCTGGTGCTACCTGTACTGTTTTTTCAGTATCGCCGTCCATAACTACTTTTGTTTGTTTATCAGCAAGTTCGGGTTTTTTTTCTATCATCCTGTCCCAGGTCCAAGATTCTATTTCTTTTCTTTTAACTTCACGTGCTTTTTTTTGAGCTTCAGGATCCTTTAGCACAATTCTTTCTGCTGCACGGTCAAACAGCTCGTGGTTAATTGCCCAAACACTGTATCCTTGTGATGCTTCTTGGATTCTTTCTAATGTTTTAAGCCCGGAAACAATATATGCAGGTGTACGGGCATTAACAACTTCTTCTCCACCCATTCCAATTCGAATTTGTGTTTGCTCTATTAATTCAGGATTGTTAAACCAATCAATTGCTATTTCAACGCATGACAACAAATCTCGTTGATATATATTTGATATATCTTCACTTGTTAAAACAAGAGCTCGTACGAGTTCGGGTAACAAATAACCCATTCTATTCAAATGCTTTTGTGCTTCTGTTTGTCCTAATGTGCGGGTGCTATCGGTGATTAATTTCGTTGTTTCTGCATGCAATTCTGCCAAAAATGTAGAATTTTCGGTTGCTGGATAAGTTTCTCCCCATTCATTAAATAATCTGACTTGTTGTTGCTTTTCTGGGTTGAATCCGTCACGCTGAAATACAGTTTGCCAGATTGTTTCAGAAAGAGCTTCTTCAACAGTTTTAGAAAAAGCTTTTTCAAGATCTTTACGAAGAACTGGAGTTTTACGATTTTTTTCTCGTTCAGGAGTTGGTACAGTTTCCCTTCTTGCAGGATTTTTTGCACCAGAAATACCATCCTGTCTCTGAGAAGGTACTCTTTGTCCGTCTAGTCTTTCTGATACTGCTCCCATAAATAATAAAAAAACCCGCCTAGTTGGCGGGTCCTCCTAATTTGCATTATGAGTCCTCCGCCGTTAGGCGTTCATAAGGACTACAATAAGTGCAATTTGCTTTACCATATTAGCTATTCTATCAAAATGGATATATGAAAGTCAACAAAGGGGAGTGATAGCTATGAAAATATAGCAGTACTAGTGATAAGAAAAATTTGTATAATACTCGCTCGGATCGTATGGAATAATTTCCCCTGTTTCTTGGTTAAATCCTTTAATTGGTCCATACGTTGTTGGATATGTTGTGTGCTCTTTGGCAGTTATTGAGGCGAGCACATCCCCTTCTGAAACATGCCAGTCCTCTCCCGGATACACGAGAAATCCTGCCATTTCTGCAACTTGTCTAAATAATTGTCTTGTTTCCCATTGCTCTTGTGTAACATATGGACAATCAAGAGCGACAAATGCTCCAAGTGATAAATATTTGTGGCCTAAATCTAGCTCGGTTCCATCAGTTGTACGAAGCGTATAATCTATTGCGGCACCACTTTTATGTCCAGCAAGCCATGGTGAAATGGCAACCATGCTTCGAGCTTCTGCCCGTAATGTTTCCTCGTCAACATTTTCTCCTGCCTTGTTATGGCTTGCTCGGAAAATGTTCATTACCGACTGAAATAATCCCTCTTGCACTCCTTCTGGTCGAAATCCATCTTCAACATGTACTGCCAGTCCAATTGCGTTATATGCCTGAGCAAGTCGTACAAATCTTTTTGCAATTTCCTCTCTTGCCCAGTATACACGAGGTTTTCCTGCCCATCCTTCACTTGCTGCTGCAGTGATTGGAATATCGCTAAATGTTGCTGTAACATCTTTTTCAGCAAGTGCTTCTTGAAGAGAGACCATTCTTTCTCCGCTTTCTACAATTACAGTGTCTCGAACGCCATCTTGTAGAGAAGTGAAATATTGTCCAAATGGTCCATCAAACTCCTGTGCGACAATATCTCTTTGGCGTTGGGTAAGTGGTTTGTCTAAAAATCCGTGATCAGGAACGGTTAGTGTTGGAGGTTTCACTCCAAGAAAATTAGCAGCAGTAGCAAGTTTTGCTTGGAGTGTTCTAATTCTTTCTTGATCTGGCGAGACAAATCGTACTCCCAATTCTCGAGCAAAATCTGCATCTCTTCTTCTTAATGTTTCAGTGTTTAATTTTGTAGGCATATAAATTTTCCAAATCCTCTCTTATTTTTGTATCCTTTCATGTTTACTTAATAGTTCAAATTGTTGATTTTCACTATCTACTTTTCCACAAAAAAACCGCCTTTCGGCGGTAAGGTTGCATTACGCAATTACTTCCCGCCTTAGGCGTGAATAATAATTGCAATAATTTGTGAAAAAGTTTTTACCATAATAAAGCCATTCTAGCAAAGTGCATAAATTAAAGTCAATAAAGAAAAATAATAGTTGCGGAAAATAGGTTTATCCAGTCTGTGTTGCCGTAGAACGCTCGCCAGAAAGGGTAAAGTTGTTGCCATGTGTTTTTGCCATATCCCAGTAATTCATTCCTTTTTTCTGCTTGCCTGCCCCAGGGCCTCCTTTTTGCTTACCTTTCATTGTCGATAGCCATACATTTGCATTGTCAACTTTTTGTCGTGCATCACGAACAATGGCAATAATCCATGAGAAAAAGGTTTTGTGATACTTTCCTGGAGATACTACATTACCTCCTGTTGCCTCAACAACTTGCTTCTCAAGCGATGCTGATGCACCTGCAAGGCTTTTTACTTCCATAATAAGGTTTTGGATTTCTTCGCGAAGCTTTTGCGTTTCGTGTTGTGTTTGTTTTTCATGACTATGAAGTATCTCTCCAACATAATCTATTGCCGGACGGATATTTTCTGCTTTTTTCTGCATCTGCTTTTGCTGTTCTTGTTGGGCTGCTTGTGCTTTTGCCTGTGCTTTTAAATCGACTTCTTGGCCTGGATGAAGATCGCCGCTGTGTGATTTTGGCATCAGGTTGAATTCTCCTCCAAAAATTTGTTTTGCTGCTTCTCCAACTCCTGCTTTTGCCTGGTCTGCAACTTGTGTGGTAATGCCCTTGCCAATATCTTCAAATGCCTCAAAAGGATTAGAATATGAGGATTTTAGTTGGGGTTTTTTCTTTTTCTTTTTGTCGTCAGTATTCCACATACTGTGGGTTTATCACAGGTTTTTTAAGAAATCAAGCGTTTTCTGTTGGCGTAAGATATTAGCAAGAAGGTAGACATTATCTTGCAATTGTTTTCTTTCCTGATCGTCCTTTGCTTTTTCTAATGCTTCATCAATTTCTTTTGGCTCAATGGTAATTTTTTCTTCTTCTGCAATTTTTTGCAGTGCAAACTCTACTTTAATATCATTTTCTGCTTTTTTGCGATATTCTTCTCGCAGTACGTCAACAGTTTTTCCAGTTGATGCAAGATATTGGTCAAGAGAAAGTCCAAGAGACTTAATTTCATTTAAAAGTTGAGAAAGCAGTCTATCTACTTCCCCTTCTGTTAAAACTCCTGGAATCGTTGCACTAACTGAGGACATAAGCGTTGCCATAATGTCATCAAAATTTGGCTGTTGTGGTTTTTTGCCTGGAATAACAATTTTGCTTTTTGCTGTTATTTTCTGTATTGCTTCTTTATAGTTGTTAAGTTTGATTTCCGGGACTTCACACGTTGTTGCACTAAATTGCCAATCCTTTCCCTCATCAAGAGAGTCAACGTGAATTTTTGGATTTATAATTGGATTTAGCTTGTGTTCTTTAACAGCTTCCATGTATGCTTGTGGGAGAACTTTTTTGAGAATTTCTTCTCGTACTTTTTCGCCGTCAAGACTTTTCTCAACCATTGCTCGTGGTGCTTTTCCTTGTCTAAATCCTGGAAGCGTTGTATTTTTTACAGCAGATTCGATTACTTCCTCTCGTGCGGTAGTCACTTTTTCTGAAGGAATGGTGACAGTCAGAATAATTGAGCCGTCTGCTTCTTTTTTAATTGTAGATAGTGTTTTTTTATCTGCCATAGATTATGAGATTATATCAGATATATGAAGGTAATGCTACTAAGGAGAACCTATATATAAGTAGATTACTTTTGAGGACAAATTAGATATAATAGGAAGACGCGGATATGGCGGAATTGGTAGACGCGATAGGTTTAGGACCTATTGACCGTAAGGTTGTGGGGGTTCAAGTCCCTCTATCCGCACACGTTGACTTCAGCAACAGAATGTCCTATTCACTCGTTACAATGAAATAGGAAGAGTCTGCGAATCGAACTTCAATTTAAATTCCTCAATTTGGTTCATAAAGTAATCTGTGTGAGGTCCCCATGTCTCTGATGCTGCGTAAATATGTCCGATACTGTATACATCGTTTGCATGCCATTTATCCATATAATCATTTCGAATTGATTTTGAAACAGCCTCAATAGCATCCTGATATGTTGGGAAACACGTCATATGCCCGGTATAAATACCAAATCCAAGCGGATTATTACAGCCAATTGGTACAGCCTGTCCAAAGGAAGATTCGGTGCCTGTCATGGCTGCAACAAGGTCCCATGGGAGCTTGTACAAATCAGCTTGAGCAACAAAGACTTCTGCAAGTGGAGCAAGAGGAGAATTCTGGTTTTCTAAGAATTTTCTTAAAACCACTACCCTATCATCCTTTTGCTGTTGTTGTAACAGACCAGCAAAGGTAGCAGATGAACCAGATGTAGCTTCATCTGCAAAGGCTGTTGAGGTGAGTAAGCCAAACAAGAGGGCAAAAAGAATATAAATAATTCCTGCCTTCATAAAAATTGAGGCTAAGCGAACTTAGCCATAAAAAAATCCTAACGTATGCATTTGAGAGGCATACCTTAGGATCTATAACAAAGTATACAATACAATTATAGGTTTGTCAAGTAGGCAATTATAGGTTCATTTTTAATCTGAGTTGTAAAGATATTTACCTTGCCGACCCAATCATTTGTGTTCCCTGGATTCCATATCGAGCCAATTTGTTCTAGGGTAATAAGTCCTTTTTGTTGGAATTTTGCAAGTGTTTTGGATGCTGCGTCAATGCCGTCTTGGTAGCTTTCATAGGGTTGATTATGATGTGTATAAATGCCAAGTCCCCAACAATTATTTTCTGATCCATGAGGAATAACATTGCAGCCTCTTGATTCCTGCATTGCAATAGCAGGGACAAGCGAATAGTCAAGATTATAAGTATCTGCATCCGAAACAATGTGTTCTACCAAATCTTCCCTTGCAAGGACTGAATGATATTCTTTAAAAAAATTTATAAGTTTTGTAATACGGGAATCTGTTTCGCTAATATTGGCCGAGATTTGATCGGTTGCCTGCGGAAGTGCCGTATATGCAACAGAAATATGTGCGTTGTTGTGGGATAGATTAAAAGTGTTTCCAGCCTTTGTGTCGGAGTACCAAGAGAGCAGAAGAATACTTGCGATGAGAACGCAAGGCGTGAACGTAAAATACGTAACAAAAAGGAACAGCTTACGCATCGGAACAACTATTATCGTTACATGTTTGCCACTTGTTGTCAAGGAAACAGTGGTTTGTTAGAATCTAACCAACGCCCAAGTGGTGGAATTGGTAGACGCGCTAGTTTCAGGTACTAGTTCCCTTTAACAAGGAGTGGAGGTTCGAGTCCTCTCTTGGGCACCCAAGGAGACACCCTCAGTCTCATACATACGAATGGATTGATAAATCGGGCTAAATCTATATTTTATAATCAAATTTAGCCTTGTTTTCTTTTGCTTAACACTCATTGCGGCCTCAAGGAGACTTGAACACATTTAATCTTGATATTTACAATTATATTTACAAATATATTGACAATTATTTAATTGTGTGGTATATTATAATGAATGTTCACTCCTCAATTTACTCTAACAAATACTATTGTTAATAACCTTGGTACAATCGAACGACTATATGGGTTATTGCTTGGTGAAAAGTTAATTCCTTCTCTCTCGCTGAAGCTTATTCTGGAAAACCAAATTCTAGCTACTCACCATTCAACAAGTATTGAAGGAAACCCATTATCGCAGATAGCTGTTACTAATCTTATTCTTGGAGATCAAATCCCTGTTACTAAATCTGAAAAAGAGGTAAAAAACTATTTTTCTGTACTCAATACTATTTCAACACTTTCTAAAACAAGAGATTTTATTACAACAAATTTAACAACAAAATTACACAAGGATTTGATGGAGGATATTGAAAAAGAAGACTTAGGAAAGTTTCGAGATAGAGAAATTATTGTTGGATACAGAACAATAACAAAAGAATTAGTTGTTAAACATAATCCTCCATTTCATACATCCTCATTGATAAGCGCAGCTTTAGAGGAGCGATATAATTGGTTGCAATCAGATCAAAATGTCCATCCTCTGATTAGGGCAGGTATTCTCCATCACCAATTTGTCTATATTCATCCTTTTATTGATGGTAACGGAAGACTTGCCAGATTGCTAACAGCATATTTTCTTCTTTTACAAAATTACGAAGTGACGAAATACTTTATCCTTGATGATTATTATGATATTGATAGACATCAATATTCAGATATGTTACATAGCGCTGATAATGCAGATGAGACAACATGGCTTGAATACTTTCTTGAAGGTATTGCATATTCACTTCAAGCGGCATTAGGAAGAATTGATCAATTAAAAAACGCCAACGTTGAAAAAATTACCGGAGAAAAGAGAGTACTCGTTACCCACCGAGAAGAAGAAGTGCTCCAACTTATTATTGAAAAAAAGGCAATAAAAACAAGTGACGTTCAAGAGCATTTAAACGTTACTAGACAACAAGCACATCAACTTCTGGCTTCTCTTGTTTTAAAAGGTATTATTGAAAAGTTTGGAACTACCAAAGCAAGTTATTATAAACTTCTAGATAAATCTTCTCATTCTTAATATGCATCGACCTTTTCAACCTATTGTCTCTGACATGAGTCCCTATGACATAAATTTTTTCCATGACTTCATCCTTTTTTTAGAACGTCTTAAAAACAAACCAATTAAACGCACTCAAACAGGTGCTATTTCAATAACAGATATTAGCGATTTAATGGAAACATTCAAAACACAAGAACGACTAGAAGAATATAAAAAGTATGGATGGCACCTGCGAAGAGAAGATGAACTTGATTTTTTGACTCAAATGAAGATTATTGCAGAAGCTATGTTTTTGACTTATAAACGGAGAGGATTATTAATCCTTAGCAGAAATGGTTTAGGTTTTTTAAACAATCTAGATGCAAATAATCAATATCAACAAATGGTACTCCATTATTGGTATAGAGTTAATTGGGAGTATTTTAATCCTAGTATTAATGTTATTAACATTACCTTATCAGAATATTTTCAACAGAAGCAGAATAGTATATGGCATTATTTATTGGAAGCAGGAAATAATTGGGTTGATTATAAAGAATTTTGCCGTTTTTTAGAAAATCTATTCACATTAGGCTTTAGTATAGACAAGAATTTTAATGAAGAAGAGCATTTGTTTTTTGAGATTAAACTTATTTTATTTAAGAGAAACTTAGAGCGTTTTGGATGTGTAGAAGTTATTGAATCAACTTCGAAAGATAAGTGGCGTAAAGAAATAGTTAAGTTTCGATCAACACATTTTGGTTTAAAGGCATATTCAAAAGCGTTATTTGAAAACTATTTATAATCACCTTTGTTAACTCAGTTTACCTTTTTCTTATAATATCTCTTGGTTCTAGAATAACTTGATCCTTGAGGAAGCATTTGCTCGTGATTATCGTTATCAGAATTTTGGTATACAAGCACAAGTTTTCAAATCCAAGGCAGAAAGTGTTCAAAAGAAAGTGCATCAGGGGCACATATATAACTCGTTTTGTTTTTTAAGGCAAGCTTCTGTTCAACACACATAAATTTTGTTATAATTTATCAACTCGCGGAT
>PPGL01000080.1 GCA_003173915.1 Candidatus Levyibacteriota bacterium
AGGTTCCTTCTCCTTTTAGGAGAAGGTTAGGATGAGGTTTGTGAAAACCTGAAGTTCCTTGTAATGCAACCTCACCCTTGCCCTCTCCTAAGAGGAGAGGGGATTTTATTGATGTCATAGGATTTATACGAAAATTTCGATTACAACTCGAAAAGTATGGAAAATACTGCTCGTATTTGCTAAATAATTGTGCGATTTTAATTTCATGAAATGGTCGAAGAAGCGAAAAATATGTCTTCTCTTGTGTGATGTTTTCTTTTACATATTCTCCAAACATTTTCTCGAATTCTTCAGATTTACTCCATTGATGATTAATTTCTGTTCCAAGGTACTCTACATTTCCATAGTTGGCGCTTTTCTCATTTGATGTGATGAGGTACTCATAATCGTACAAAAATGCAGCAAGAAGTCCAATAAAAGCCCACACTGCAGAGATTGGAATATGGCCATTGTACATATTTGGTTGAGAGTTAAGTGTTAAGAGTTGAGGGTCAAGAATTCGGGTAATGACTAGTTGCTCTGCTCCAACTATTTTTGCGGTTTGTTGTTGTATGTCCGAACTATTCACCATAAAGAGTGTAAATGGTTTGTGAGCTTTTTTTAGAAGTTCTGCAGATACAATTGAATCCTTTCCCCCACCGAAAAAAAGTAAGCTTTTGTCATCCCGACCAAGCGAGGAGCGCGTGGAGGGATCTTTTGCACCAGACATTGTTGTATGAGATTCCTCGACTACGCTCGGAATGACAGGTGAGTCGGAATATGGAAATGTCACCAATTCTCTAAAATCTATCTTATTCTTGTAGAAAAACTCTCCAAGACCTCTTGTATAAAGAGTATTCCAGAATTCTGCTTGGGTTTTGGTGAGTCTGAATGTTTGGGGAAGTTCTATTGTCTTTGCACATGTTGTTTTCCAATAACTCATTCCCAGGACAAGAAGAAGGCTGTCAAGGATGGCGGAGGGCGTAAGGTTTAGGGTATAGGGTTTAGTTGGAAATGATAAAGTTTCGGTGAAATCATAGGTTTTCTCTGGAGTTTGGAGTTGGTAAAAAAAAGATGCACTTCCCTGTTTGGTATTTAGTTCATGTTTTACAAAGCGAAATGTTGTCTGCATGTTAAGAAGATCACTGCTGATCGTAATGGGTTCCTTCACGCCCTTAAGGTAGTTCAGGATGACATGTTCATGTTTAAAATTTTACATGACCATGTCAATTATAGCGATTTTGACCTGTTTTTGCTACAATTGAGCTAGAAAGGACGATTAGCTCAGTTGGCTAGAGCATCTCATTTACACTGAGAGGGTCTGGGGTTCGAGTCCCTAATCGTCCACTTGAGGCTAAAAATTGAAACACTTCTCTATTTTTCTTAAATTCTGAGGCTAAATTGGTTCGAGTACTTGGTTCTCTATTGATGTAGTTTGCTATAATTAGTGGAGTTCAATTTCTTCTTTTCCGTAGATAACACAATATCCACCAACTTTTACCTCATTAGACACGTTAACATACATTTTCCCAGCTTTGTCCATGTTATATCCTTGCTCAATAACAAAGTTGTCCTTATTGAGAAGATTATGTTTTTTCAAATAACACCCTAATGCTCCAGCAGCAACTCCCGTGACTGGATCTTCGTTAATATCTGCTAATGGATTAAACTGACGTGCGCAAAAGTCTGAATCATTTTCTTTGGTCTCTGTTGTATATGGATAGATTCCTCTTGCATTGCTACTTCTACAATATTCTTTAATACCTTCCAAATCTGGTTTGATTCTCATTAATGCTTCATAAGAAGTAATTGGGACAATAAGTTTTGGTGTACCTGTAGAAACAGTTTGTATTGACTGATCTAAAATATCTTTCTTTGAGATGCCAAGGAGGCTTGCTATCAACTCTCTATCTGTTTCTTCTGGAAAAAATTCAGGATCTTTCTGTGTCATAACAATAAGTCCATTTTTGTAGCCTGTTACGGGAAGAGCCCCTGCTAACGTTTCCTGTATAACAGTTACTTCATCTTGTTTATCAAAAGAAAGTTTTCCTGTTTCAACCATTACATGAAATGTGGCAAGTGTTGCATGACCACAAAATGCAACTTCTTTTTCTGGAGCAAAAAATCTATTCTTATACGTTGCTTTTTCTGATTTCTGAATAAATGCAGATTCAGAGAAGTTTAATTTTTTTGCAATACTAAGCATTTGTTCATCCGTTAGATTATCTGCATTTAAGATTATTCCTGTTGGATTACCTTGTTTTGGATCTTTGGTAAAAGATTTTACGAGGATAACAGAGACTTTCATAAGAAGAGTATATCAAAGATTAGCAAAGTAGGTTTCACAAAGTAGCCCCTACTGAGTTGCTTGAAGCATCGGATATTGCAGTTCTTCCATTGCATCAGAGATTCTTTTCAATGAGAAATACAATCTGTTCGAGAAATCATCCCAGTTGTCCACAGATAATGATTAGATTGTCAAATCAATCTAAATTAAGCTCTCTAGAAAGATTGAGGTGTTAGAAGATTAATTTAATCCAAATATTCCAGAAACCATTCCTTGCGTTGCTGGAGAAACATTATTTATAAATTTAACAAATTCTGGAGCTGCTTCAGCTGCTTTTGTAACCTTATTACCTGCTTCTAAAACTTGCGCTTCAGTTGGTTGAGTGTTTGAATCATAAAACATATTTGCTGAATCTTGAGCAGCTCGCCTAATGGCTTTTAAATATGCTAAAGCTCCCATATGCTCTTTCACACTTGCTCTCATCGCTAACCCATTCATTTTTTGAGTATAGTCATCTCTTTTTGCAGCAATTTCTCCATCTGCTCTTCTTCCTTGTTGTGCTCTTGTAGATCGAACTCCTAACTCAAAATAGAAAAACCCAGTAAATATCATTGTTGCACCTGAACCTAAATCAAATGCTTCCTGTGCGATTCTTCTAATAAGTGGTCTTAAAGCAATCCCTTCTTGCTGCTGGACTTGATAACTTCCCTGTTCAAGAATTTGTTTTTTTGATCTGCAGTATAAGCATCCGAAATTTGATGTTGATTCCAACGAGGACTTTCTTTTGTCATGGAAGGACTATATCACAAAGTGCACTTCGCAGTCAAACTATGAGATTTTAATTCCAAGGAGTGGAGGGAGTTAGAAAATTATGGATACAAAATGTTTGACTCCAACTTTTTTCTGAAATGTCCACAGATGAGATTAGGTTTTCAGAGTAATCTAAAGACGCAGCCTCCTTGCTTAGTTTGAAGGCTATTGATTTATTGGATACAATTTGATACAGTAATTCCATGTCGAGAGGGAAAGATACTAGACAACAAGGAGTAAGTTTTAGAGAAGTACTCCTTAATATTGTTCCAGGAAGAAAAGCCAGAAGGAATGCTGCATTATTGCAGCAACGTTCTAGTGAAGCTGTTGCTCAAAACTATCAAGAACTAGTAAGTCAAGGTCAAAGAGTTGCACAAGGAGATTCACAATCATTATTAGAGCAACGATTTAATGAAGCTGTTGCTCAAAACTATCAGCAACTAGTAGCCTTAGGTAAAAGACATATGCAAGGAGATTCTGCAGCATTTGCTGAGCTTCTAAGAAGAACGGACGAAGTAGCTCAAACGGTACATCCCCAATCAGCTGTAGGGCAAGCTTTTATCAAATATGGTCTACTCAGACCTGATGAGTTTGTTAGAAATGAAGAAAACAAGTAGTACTCTCACACCTCTTTGTGTTTCCAATACTTTCCTGTGATACTACTCCAAAGCCAATTTGTGGCTAAACTGTAGTATTTCTCCCCATTTCCAAATGTACTCCTCAACTCGGTTCCAAGTTTTTCTGAAATGCACACAGTTCATAATTAGATTGATTTGATAATCTAATTGTAGTTAGTAATTTTGTCTGAAAATGATTAAATAATAATTGACTCTGACTACAGGGTATGATATTATTTGGTAGTTATGGCAGCGATAGAGTCTACAAGTGGAGAAGCAGGAAAAAACTACCCAAAATTCCAAGGTCCTGAGAATCCAATTACTGGGTTAAGAAGAACAGCTCGTTTATTATCAGGAACAGAAAAAGGAACTACTACTATGTCTGTGGCAGATACATTTAACATATTGACTTTTGCGGTTGTTACGGCTATAGCAGCTATAGCTCTTTCGAAAAGAAGAAATTCTAGAAAATAACTTCAAATTGTAAAATTCACTATTACACATTGTTTCTAATACTTCTCTGTGTTACTTGCTCAAGGCAGATTCGTGGTTATTCTGAAGTATAGGGAACCAGTGAAATATGTACTTCTCCATTCGGTTCCAACTTATTTCTGAAATGTCCACTCGAAGATAAATTTCAATCTCCAATTTACTTTAGGATAAAAGTTGAGGCTAATCTGGTTCAAGTCCCTGATTCCCTTTGACACCTAATATAAGTTAGCATGACGATGCACGTATTTGAGAAAAAGAACGTTGGGAAGATTTGCCTTTAAAAGGCATTTGTCGGTCAATACTGTATTGATATTATAAGATATTTTTTATATACTATACAAATGCCAAATTTTGTTGTACAGGCAAAAGAACAATTACGTCATCATATTCCTATTCCAGATTTACACAAACGTAAAGCCTTGTCTGAAAGAGAAATAACATATTTCCCAGTAGGATATTATGTAAAAGATCCTCGAATTGAAGCATTAGGAAACGTTTCTAATATCACTTTTATTGCTGGTGGGAAAATGCCTGATTTTGTCAATGTGCCTGACACAGTTTTTCCTCGAAGCACGTCATTTGATGAAGCAAGAAGTCTCATAACTGATGCTTATTTAAGTCAAAATAACCAACCACCAACTTTTTTGAATCTGGATACCTATGATAATATGCAAGCTCAACGTGCTGGAATACTTAGTTATCTTAATCAAGTTTATGAAACAACAATTGCAGAAGATAAACCAGATAATATTATTTTCAATGTCTGTTCCGGTGCCGCAGGTTTTGATATGAATTTCGTATGGGCTCTAAAAGAGCTGCAGCGATTAAAAGAAAATGCTTCAGGAAAACCACGTGTCTACATTAACGTTATTTTGCCTTACAGTGTTGAATCAGCACGAAGATACTCTGTTAATAACGGTATTCAACGACAAGAATATTTGGAACAGTTTGATTGGCTTGTAGGCAATGCTAGATCAGAAGATCCTACTGTATTTATTAGTGAACCAAAAAGAATTCCATATTTTCCCTTTGACCGTTTTAAAAATAAATTTCTCGGTGCACCTGATGAAAGAGAAATGCATGGGAGAGGAAGACGTATCAACAGAGATGATAATCAAATTTATGCAGATGTCATTGACGAGATGTTTTCATATGCTTTTGCTATTGGAGCAACAGACAATAATTTTAGTAGGGTAAGAGTTATTGTAGGGGACGCTTTAAAAGCTTCAAAAGTGCTTGTAGGTGGATCTCGTCATATCCTTGCGTGTGCACAAAGAGCGGGTATTCCATTTGAAAATGTACAGCAAATTCCAGATGGTTTACAAGACCCAATACTGCTTACGTCAGAATTCTATAACGAAATAAATCCAGCAGCATATGCAAATTACTTTAGTGCAATTAACACACGGCTACAAAATTATCTTCGTAGACAAAGATAAGCGGTTGGTTTATTAAGGAGTTTTTGGCAAAATAGATTAGAAATTTGTTGTGTTCGAGTACTTGCTTGTAATACAACTCTAAAGTTAATCATGGCTAATTCTTAATACATCCACCACTTCAAATATATTTCTCCACTCGGTTCCAACATTTTTCTGATTTACACTAATTATTTTGCTGATTGTCTAAATCCTATAGAAATGGTATCATGTATATATGAATAACCCTCCAGATATACCAATGCAGATGTCTGTTGTTATGCAATCAATAAAACCTCATAGTGTAAATTTGGCAGTAGAGAGAGTTTTAAGTAAGCCTTTCACTTCTGTTGTAACAAATGATCAAGTAAGGCAAAATATTGTTACTCAAGGAGATTTGCTCATGTTAGAACCTTTAGCTATGCCAGCTTGGGCAAGTTTGGATCAAATATTAATTAGCGCTCAATCCATATCACAACCATCTTTTTGGGAAGAAATGCTACAAGCGGCAGACCCTGCAGAAGCAGCTACTCTAATGGGAATGATGCACGTACCTGCACAAAATGATCTTGCGCTACGTATATCAGATAATAATGGTAGATTTTTTTCTACGGCTGTGGCCTTCATGTTTCTTGTTGCTGCGGCAGGGGCTAATGCAGATTCTCTTCTCTCTCCTATTGGTTTACATGCAACTTCAAAAAAATCACTCGATGCCGCTTCTCAAATATTTCATTCTCCTGCCGTTACTCCCAATGATTTTATTGATAGACTTCTGATACTATTTCCGGAATCAAATTCTAATATTGCTCCAGACTCTGCATTTAGACTTTTACTTGATAATGGTGCTTTTGAGAGAGTGTCTTTTGTTCGAGGAAGAAATGTTTGCCCAATCATAAAACCTACGCAGTTAATCTTTGAAGGATTTGGAAAAATGTTACGAACTCCTCAATACCAAGCATCGCTTAAACAAGTAGTTACTAAATAACTTTTAATATTGTTTATAGCAAATCGTTTCCAACACTTCCCTGTGCTACTCTCACAAAGCTAATTCATGGCTAAACCGTAAGATTTCCCACCACTTCCAGATATATTTTTCGAGGAGGTTCCAACTTTTTTCTGAAATGTCCACTAGTCATTTTGAGGCTAAATTTTTTGAGACTTCTTTATTCCTTTTGATTTTTGAATCTAAAAATGGTTCAAGTACCTAATCCTATCTGGGACTCAATTTAAGGAATTAAGAATTGTCACTTCTCCGCCACAGAAACGATTTATTAACGATATTAATTCTTTTACTGCGTTTTGGATATATGCATTTTCCGTATTACTGTTTCCTTGTATGATGAAAAATGTATCTTGGGAATTAAGAGTAATTTTTGTAGGTTCAACTTGTAAAACTTCAAGTCTACAAATAATATTTTCTTCGTCATCGATATACGCATATTCTCCTGGGAAAACCGAAACTGGATCCTTGCTCCCAAGTGGTAAAAATTTTTCTTTACCGTTTGTTAAACGTAAGGATATATTTCCTTGTACATAATTAAGATCGTGCGCTCCTAGTGCAAGACGGGTTTTAAGTGAAATAAGATTGTAAATATCAACAACACTATTAATTCGTGGAAAATATCCTTTATCAATAAATCTTCGTACCAACACCTCTGGAGACGCTGGATAATCTCTATTACTTCTTCCAACTTTTGTATGCAAATCACGAAATCCCATTAAAACCTTATCTTCCTTATAGTTGTAATTGATCTCATTTAAATGGTTCGAAAGAGTATGTAATTCTTTTGTTAAATAATCATCCAATTCATTGCTAGATTTAGTGTTTTTTATTTCAGCTATTAGCAGTGTTACTATCTTTACACCCAATTTTAATACATCTTTAGAAACAGTAAATTTTAAATCTTTCATATAAATATCAAAAAACCTCCCAAGTTGGGAGGTTTAAAATGATAAACCTCCCGCCTATAGAGATTTCATCATTACATCCATTATTTTTATAGCCATTAATTCTATTTTACACGTTTCATATTAAAAAGCAACTTCCGAAAGAAAAAGTTTCCATTCTTTGATTCTAGCCACAAACTCGTCAATTTCTTGATTCAAAATAAGAAACTCAAAGTCTGCAGGTATAGATTGGTTTGATAAACTAAATTGTTTATTCCTAGAGAAGTAAGAGTGTTAGAAATTGGAACTCATTGTAAAGCAATTAGCACTTGTGGATCAAATAACCCAATTTCTTTACAATAAGCAACGACTTGCTCAATAGAAGTAAACTCTGGATTTCTTCTACGGATTCTTCTAAGCATAGTACGTACTTGAGCATGAACATAATCTGGGTCTCTTCGTGTCATTTCCGCTACTTTATCCCAATCTATCCTTGGGTGCATTAAACTCTCCGCTATCTTAAATATCCGTAGCTCATTTATAGAAATTTCAATCTCGTTACAAACAATCATAATAGATCTTCCTTCCTGTCCTCCTGCATGTGTCCCCCAAATGTAAGCTTCAAGATTTGTATCTGTTTGAATAGTAAAAGGTGACTGAGTTCTTCTTGCTCTTTCTTGAGGAATTGGAATATCACTCTGCTTCCTTTCTGCAAGTTCACCAAGCACTCTATCTGATAATAACCCTCGTTCTCTGAGCATTTCTACAAATCTTACATAATTTATTTGTTCTCCAGGATGCATATCACTATACCTTTGAAAAGCACGGATACGAAAATTCTGAACAGTTTGCTCTTGTGTATTTAGAGCAGCTGCTACTTTTGTAGCAGGAAACGTATGGTGAAGCGGTAATATGCTAGCTATTCCAAGCATTAATACATTATCTACAGTTAATTTAAGTCCAGTGCGTGAGTCGGAAGGGAGAACTTCAATGGTAAATTTCCCTCTTCGAGAAATTGCTCTTCCTTGAGGTGTAGTAATTATTCTTTCTTGGCTTATATAGTTTACTTTATATTACAATTGAGGCTAAGAATCAACTCTTTAAAGCTGAGTTGTAATTCTTTGCAGTATAAAAAACCACTTTAAAATATACTCCTCCACTTGGTCCCAACTTATTTCTGAAATATTTATGTGATTTTATTTATTGTTGAGAATTTATGTGAAGTTGTTTCTCAATTGTCTGTATGCGTTCCTCGTGGCTGTTATATCCTTCGTTTATTACATCAGTGAGAACTTGAATAGTGTCTTCTTGGCTCTTGGTAATTTCTTGTTTTAAGTCTGCTTTTATTTGCTCTGCAGATCCTCTTATTTCTTTCCTCAAAAGTTCAGTGTGAGAAGTAAGTAATTCTCCAATTTTCTCAAGAATTTTATCTTCGTTCATATAATTACATACTATACTTTTCTTTTTACTGTTTCAAGTAGATATAGTGTTTTAATACCTACCTGTGATAATTCCTTGAATTTGGACTGAAGCTATTCCAGAGAATTGGATACCACTTCCATACATACTTCTCCACCTGGTTCCAACTTATTTCTGAAATGTCCACTCGAAGCTAAAGTCTGTAAAGGTCTACTTATTCTTTCGTATTCCTGAAGCTAAATTAGTTCAAGTCCCTCATGCTCAGTAAATTTTTTAGTCTCAAGCTCTCTTTTTCTCAGCATGTTAATACTGTGATAGAATAATTTTAATGAGAAAGATCATTGTTGTTGAATTTCTTACCCTTGATGGCGTTATGCAGGCGCCAGGTGCTTCACAAGAAGATACTAGCGAAGGTTTTAAATACGGTGGATGGATGGGTCCATATTTCGGTAACGACGAAGTTGCTGGTCATGAAATGGAAAAACAAATGAAAGAGACAGCTAGTTTACTCCTCGGACGAAAAACATACGATATCTTTGCGGGATATTGGCCAGAACATACAGAAACATGGCCTCAGGTAAACAAAATTACAAAATACGTTGTTTCAAAAACACTTAAAAACTCGAAGTGGATAAATACTGTCATTCTCACAGATGTTAGCGAATTAAAAAAAATAAAGAACTCAGCCGGTCCAGACCTACAAGTTTACGGAAGCGCCAATCTTGTTCAGACATTAATGGAGCATGATTTGGTGGATGAATTTTGGCTTAAAATATTTCCTATTACTTTAGGAAGCGGAAAACGGTTGTTTGATAAAGGCACAATACCTGCTTCCTTCAAGCTCTTTGAATCTAAAATTTCTCCAAATGGAATAATTTTCGCTTACTACAAACGTGATGGAGAAGTCAAAACAGAATCAATAGTATAAATTAGCAGCCCAAACTCATCGAGAATTTGCTTTGAAATAACAATCTCAGAACTCAAGTTCTATTTGTTACCTATTCTTCATAAAGATATAGTATACTGAGTAAGATGCAAAGAATTGTTCCAAATTTTTGGTTTGATCATACTGCCAAAGAAGCCGCTGACTTCTATATATCAGTATTTACAGATAGCAAAATTATTTCGCAGTCTTACTATCCAAAGACTGCAGAAGAAGGACTTGCTGATTTTCAAAAGGATTTTGCTGGAAAAGTATTGACAGTTGATTTTGAGCTAAGTGGATATCGGTTTATAGCAATTAATGCTGATACAACGTTTAAGCCGAATCCATCAATTTCATTTTTTTATACCTGTGATTCAAAAGAAGAAATCGATGCATTATGGAAAAAATTATCAGAGAGTGGTAAAACACTGATGGATCTTGGGGAATATCCATTTAGTAAATATTATGGTTGGGTACAGGATAAGTTTGGTTATAGTTGGCAGCTAATATTAAATAAACCTGAGGGTGATAAACGTCCTAAAATTGTTCCTTCACTACTGTTTACGAAAGAACGGGATGGGCAAGCAGAAGAAGCAATGAGGTTTTATACGTCTGTTTTTACAGATAGTGAGGTAAGTAAGAATCTTAATAAGTATCCAACTGAGATGGGGTCAGATCGAGAAGACAAGATTTCCTATGCTGATTTTAGGCTTTTTGATCAATGGTTTGCTGTTATGGATGGTGGAAAGGAGCATGATTTTACCTTTACTCCGGCAATTTCACTGATGATATTATGCAAAAATCAAGAAGAAATTGATTATTATTGGGGAAAACTATCTGCAGTACCTGAAGCAGAACAGTGTGGTTGGCTCCAAGACAAATATGGTGTTAACTGGCAAATTACTCCAGAAAATATAGAAGAACTATTAAAAGTCCCAGGAGCATTTAAACGAATGATGGGTATGCATAAGCTTGATATGGCAAAATTACAAAAAACTGAATAAACCGCTGTTTTGGAAAAAAACTCTCCAGTCGTTAATTTTAGCTACAAACTCGTCAATTTCTTGGTTCGAAATAAGAAAATTAAAGTCCACAAATAACGATTAGATTGATTTTTCATTCTAAATTATAATATAAATTCATCTAACATATTACCTTATATTAGTATAATGAGCTCATTATGAATGAGCGCCCTGATCCAAATCGTGGCTTAACAGGAGGTGGAGATGGAAGATTCTTTGTAAGGTATCAGGATTCCAATAAAATTGATAGATATATCACTCATGTCCATAATTTGAATGCAACAAGTTTAACGCCTCGTTTTATTAGACGGATACCTAGTGCATATTACCCACACTCTGATCTTCTTATTTATGAACGTGTATATGGACATAATCTTTCGGAATTACCTTCTGATATGAGAGAGCAAACATATACAAATGCATTTGCCAAAAAGTTAGCACAAGTTCTTACAGATTTGCATAATGCTGGATTTACTCACGGAGATGCGCATGCAGGGAATTTCATGCTTGAGGATGAAACGGGGAAAATAGTTATCGTTGATGATGAGACCATAGGTCCTGTTGATCCTGAACTGAAGTTGCCAAGACAATTGGCGGACATACTTTTAGGTACATATTTACAAGAGAACCCTTTTTTATTAGTAATGGAATTGAATCGTATTAAAAAATACATACACGAACGACAAATTTTTATGTTTATCCACCTGATACAACATTGAAAAGTATGTCTCAAAGGGAAAGGCAAGAAATTGAAGTAGATGCGTTATTGGAAGTATTAAGAGATAGAAATATAGCAAATAAAGTGGATCCAGAATTACTTAACTTTATTAGGGATGCTATGGTTGATGCAACAATACCAGATGACTTAAATAGAATATTTAATCTTGAAAATATCTAAGTTATTCCAATAATTCCTTGTGGTATTAACTCAGTCTAAGTTGTGGGATCCAGTAGAGCTTTACAAACTCTTCCAATACGGATGCCATTTGTTGTTCTTAGGGCGTGTATTTCTTCTTGAGTTGCCCAATATATTAAAGGAGGTATCCTATTGTGCTCAATAAGTTCTGATACTTCTGTTAGGGTTTGTTGATTTACTGATTTTTGACCTCTGTATTCTTCTAACAAAGTGTATAATTGTTGAGCATTAACCATTTGTGATGCATCATGCAATTTTCGTTCCACACGTGGATCAGTAATATGTGCGTCATGTACTTCTGCGGCAATAAGCATTGTCCCTGTATTCCATCCTCTTCTGGAAGTAGCATCTCTGTGAGAGTGAGTACGTTTATCTTCACTGATAACAATAGTCTTCACATCATCAGGAGTAAGAATGCCAAATTCATCTACTAATTCTTCTCTTACTTCACGTCTTGGACTTTGTTCGATTCCAACTCCTCTGTTAAACCACGAAAGCACAGCTTCTTCATTTAAAGCTGTATCCTCCATAAGGAAGCGTGCATCGTTGTTATGCTCCAACATCACTGGTTCACGTAATCTTAAAGCTGTTTGTAAACTTGCTCTTCCTTCTTGAGTTAATTCGACGCCTCCTCCTATTGGTGTTAATACGATATCTGCACCTCTGTAAAGACGTCCTTTATTAATCATAAGTGCGTAACGACCCTGAGAATCTCTAAGGGAGACAAAGCTGTTACAACTTACTCTAATAAACTCAGGTGAAATTCCTTGTATTTTTTTCTCCACGAGCTTCTATCGGAGGCTGCATAAGCAGGTAGTATAAATTATTGAGAAACCAATTTCAATTTAAAGTTAAAATACTTCACTGTGATTCTACTCCAAAGCTAGTTCGTGCCTAACATTTAATACTTCCCACCACTTCCAAATATACTCTTCGGTTCGGTTTCAACTAATTTCTGAAACGTCCACAAACTACGGTTAGACTGTCAATATAATCCGTTGATTCTCGCAGACCCCGTTAATCATCTTATAGTTTTACTTTTCACTTTTCTCTTGCTATAATACTTTGATGCGAGAAAGACAAAAAGATGTGTATAGAAGGGTAGGGAGTTTTATTCAAATTGAAGATAATGCAATTGATGCAAACTCGGGAGCGCTAGTTATTCAATAAGCTTTTAAAAGACTAAAAGTTTGCTTTTTTATTTTTTGTAAGTAAAATTAAGTTATGGCTGAAACTCAAGGAAAAGCAGGATCTTCACTTTCAAGAAGAAATTTCATAAAAAGAGCTGTTGGCACAGCTTTGGCTGTAGCTTCCATTGGTTCTGAAATTGCAAGAAGTGCTGAGGGAAGGATAGCAACTCCATATGGTATTTTTTATCCAACGTACGAGAGTCATACTGTGGGTGTCGATCTTAGTAAAGTAAATATCCGTGAACCTAACTGGGATGCACATTACTGGGAAGGTAATCTACCTTTGCATGACGCGAGTAAAGAATCTACCCAGCAAGCTGTTGATATAATGGTAAATTTTTATACAGGGTATCCTGTGGGAGGAAAAACAAATCTTGATTTACTAGCAAAAAGAGGTGTTGCTCTTGCTCAGGGGGATATATGGAGTCCATCAGCACTTGAAGAAGATCTTTCTAGTGCAATACTTCGTCCTGATAAAATTAATTTTAGTCCTACACAAGAATATACGACAACAGGAGATGCTAAGGTTTTTACAGGGATTTATGATGCTGCGATGCTATTTCTTATAGGGAAGTATGGTTATAAAGCTATAAGGAAGGGTTATCAACTTATACAACAGAAGTTTAAAGATAAATTACATGAAATTCCTTCCTTATCTGAAGAACAAAAAAGTGCCTTTTCACGTAGAGACCTAGCCAAATCCTTGCTGGAAATGGGAGCCACAGGGACTGCAGCGTATCTAAGTGCTATTCCTTTAGTGTCTGCTCTTGATACACAAAACTCATATTATAACTCTTACACTGATAAAACGTTACCACCTACAAGAGCAATGGAATCAGTAATACGAGTACTGAATGCGTGGTTAACAGATACACAACCCAATGATAAGGTTATTTTTATACGAAATCTTGTTAATGCTCATAAAATGCTTACACTTGCTGAAGATATTGCTAAGAAAACAGGAAGAAAAGCAGTTATTAGCTATCAATTTGGTCTTTATCATACAGGAATAGAGGAATTCCTTGTTTTAGGGAAAGAATTTTGTGAAGCAGTTATGAAAGTTCTTCCACGTGATATGTGGCAAACAGAGCGAAATAACACCATTAATGGATTGGGATTGGATGGGTTTGAGAATATTTCCGTTATGCGCCATACAAATGGTAATTCTAGTAGTTATCAAGCCGGGAGTTGGCATTTGGCTGAAACGCTTTCTGATGATTCTTTTTTGCAAGCAGTACGATAAGAAGGTATAAATATTATTAAACTCCTAATTTCCAAATATAGCCCTCCACTCGGTACCAAGATTTTTCTGAAATGTCACTAATACCAAGTTACCTCTTCATTGACTTTAAATCATCCCATTGTGCTACACTTTTATTATACAAATAAAACCAGATTTTTTGTTTGCTATTAAAAATGAAACAAAGAATTATCCAAGGTATTACTGCGTTGTCTCAAATTAAGGTTGTTCTTCTAAACATTGGTATTTTTTTTGTGTACGTTATTCTTGGTAAATTTGGCCTTTCTTTTGCGTTTGCCAATCCAAGTGCAACACCTATATGGGCACCAACCGGTGTGGCAATTGCATCACTGCTGATTTTTGGTTACGAAGTTTTTCCAGCTATTCTTCTTGGGGCATTTATTGTCAATGTTACGACAACTGGTAATATTCCAACATCCATTGGTATTGCTTTAGGCAATACCCTTGAGGGTATTGTTGGAGTGTATTTTGTCAAAAAATTTGCTAATGGTATTCATGCATTCGATAAGGTTATAGATGTTTTTACATTCACCATTTTAGTAGGAGGTATTAGTACTACGGTCAGCGCAACTCTTGGTGTATTTACGCTTTTTCTTGGTCACCTAACATCTTTACAACAATTTTGGAATGTGTGGATAACATGGTGGCTTGGTGATATGGGAGGAGCGCTTATTGTGGCTCCATTCTTGCTGGTGTGGGCAACGCATCCACGCATTCATTTTAATTCTCGAGGTATACTTCACCTACTAGCAGTTATCCTCAGTATTATTGTGGTGACGCAAGTAGTTTTCTTAGGGATAATTCCTTATGCATATCTGTGTATTCCTATTGGTGTATGGATGGCCTTTTGGTTTGGTAGGCGAGGTGCTGTAAGTGCAACAATTCTTGTTGCGGCAATAGCTATTCAAGATACACTCCATGGTAGTGGTCCATTTGCACATGTGGGTAGTCTCAATCAATCATTGGTACTTTTACAAATGTTTTTGAACATTTTTTCTCTCACAGGTCTGACATTTGCAGTAATGATTTTGGAATTTCGAAAAAGTGAAAAAGTGATTGCCTCTCAGGAAAAGCGTTTTCAGTTTCTACTTGAAAAAAGTTTTGATGCTTTTGTGCTTATTGAGCCGAGCTCAAAAATTACCTACGCAAGTCCTTCGGTTAAACACCTTTTGGGATATACTCCCGAAGAATTAGTGGGGACCATTGGGTTTGATTTAGTTATTGAAGAAGATAGATCGCGGATTATGAAAGAGCTTGCTATGTTGGTACTAAAACCTGGAGGGTTTGTGACAGTTGAGTATAGAGCAATGCGCAAAGATAAAAAAATTATTTGGATTGAGGCAACAGGAACAAATTTATTGTTTGATCCAACAATTCGTGCCGTTGTTGTAAATTTCAGAGATATAACAGAAAGAAAATATCACGAAGAGGAGGTAAAGCAAAATGAGAAGAGATTTAGATCCCTTGTGGAAAAAAGTGGTGAAGGAATTGCCCTTATTGATAAAAAGGGGAAGATTATCTATACCACTGCAACAATTACTGACTTACTTGGATATACACAAGAAGAATACGAAAAGAAAGATCCAGCTTCACTTATGCACCCAGATGATGTGGAATCAGTGCAGAAGAAATCAAGAGAAATCCTGAGCAAACCAGGTACTAGTGTTTCCCTTCAGTATCGTGTAAAGCATAAAGATGATACATACAGGTGGTTTGATGTTTTAGCAACCAATCTCTTAGACGATGAAGCTGTACATGCATATGTGGTTAATTTTCGTGATATTACAGATGTAAAAAATGCAGAAGAAACAATGCATAAAGAAAAAATACAAGATGAGGCAATGCTTGGAAGTATTGGTGATGGTGTTATTGCAACAGATAATACGGGTAAAATTACTATGATAAATACCCGCGGTGCTGCGGTATTAGGATGGGATGAAAAAGATATTGTTGGGAAAAATATTATTGATGCTGTTCCACTTGAAGACGAGCTTGGTCAACGATTGAAAGTCGAAGAAAGACCAATTACAAAAGTGCTTACATTGGGTAAACCGATTATTACATCATCGACAGTTTTTTATGTGAGAAAGGATGGAACAAAATTCCCGGTTCACTTTACAACTACTCCAATTGTTTTGAAGAATAAGGTTGTTGGTGCAATTGAGGTATTTTATGATATTACACGGGAAAAAGAAGTAGACAAAGCTAAAACAGAATTTGTATCAGTTGCATCTCACCAACTGCGTACTCCCCTAGCAACAATCAACTGGTATGTTGAAGAACTCATCAAAAATGCCTCTAATATGTCTGAAAAGCAAGTGAGTTACCTGAAGGAAGTGTATTCAGCCAGTAAGCGTATGGTAGAGCTTATTAATTCACTTTTGAATGCATCGCGTCTTGAGCTTGGAACATTTGTTGTTGAACCAAATGAGGTGCAGATTCCAGATATTGTGAGGCAAGTAATAAAAGACTTAACTGCAAAAATAGAGCAAAAACATGTAACCATAGAACAAAAATATGATAAGGAATTACCGTCAATACAAGCAGATCCAAAGTTACTCACCATTATTATTCAAAATCTTTTGGGTAATGCCATAAAGTATACAAAGCCTTCTGATACAATTTTAATAACTGTTAGTCATAACGCAAAGGAGTTTTTGATAACAGTAACAGAACATGGATATGGTATTCCTAAAAATCAACAAGACAAAATTTTCACAAAATTATTTAGAGCAGATAATGCACGTATGGTAGAGCCTGAAGGAACAGGACTCGGTCTTTATATTGTTAAGTCAATTGTGACAACAACGGGTGGGAAAATTTGGTTTGATTCAGAAGAGAATAAGGGAACAAGCTTTTTTGTATCATTTCCTCTTTCTGGAATGAAACAAAAAGAAGGACAAAAGCAATTAATTTGAGAGCGAACTGTGCATTCATGTAAGTATTTTCTTGGTTAAACACTCTTGCAATCTGGAAAAGAGATGGGTATGCTTATATTATGGACAATCAAAAGAAAGTTGTTCTTATTACGGAAGATGAACCCGCAATGCTTCGTATCCTCTCAGATAAATTAGCAGAAAGTGGATTTAATACACTCCAGGCAACAAATGGTCAAGAAGGCCTTCAACAAGCCCTTATACACCATCCAAATCTGATTGTGCTTGATGTTCTGATGCCAAAAATGGATGGTATGATTATGCTTAATAAGTTACGTGAGGATAAGTGGGGAAAAGAAGTTCCGGTCGTGATGCTGACAAATGTAAGCGCAGACTCCAATGAAGCACTTGAGGAAATTGTTCGTACTCAACCTGCATATTATTTTGTAAAATCAGATACCAAACTTGAGGATATTGTTGAAAAAATTAAAGAAATTCTAATATCTTCCCTTGAACCATCAGAAAAAGTAGTTGCTGCTTGATGGGTGTTTCGTAAGGTACATATGGGATTTATCGATAATTTGAAAGTATTGACAGGTAAGCTACCAGTCGTAACCTCTCCTCCCAAAAAGAAAATTCTTATTGTTGAGGACGAAAAACCATTGCAGTCTGTTCTTCAAGATAGATTTACTTCTGAAGGCTATGAAGTGATAACGGCAAACAATGGTCAAGAAGGACTTGATATGGCAATTAGCCAGAAACCTGACATGATCATTTTGGATTTATTGATGCCTGTTATGAATGGGATAACAATGTTGCAAAAATTACGTGATATTTCAGAATTCAAGAAGCTTCCTGTACTTGTTCTGACGAATGCTGGTGAAATAGACAATATCCGTCAGACCACGACGTACAGCAACGCAGCATCATTTCTTATCAAGTCCAACGTGACTACAGACGAAATTGTTGAGGAAGTCAAAACTTTATTCTACTGAAAATTGTAGAAATCTCTTTGCTCCTTCTCTATTTTGAGGCTAAATTATACAAATTCTAAATATATTCCACTACGCGGTTCTAAGTTTTTTCTGGAATATCCACAAGTAATGAGTAGATTGATTACGAAGGTATCAAACTAATAAGAATGTTTTAAATAGTATAATCAAGGGTTTCTAACACGAGTAAATACTCGTTAAGCAGGAACCAGATTTCTTGCTCTTAGTCGTCTTGTTGGATCTGCCAATGGTTCTGCTGGAGTAGGTTGAGTTTGAGGTCCAGGATTCTCTAGACGAATGTACCTCTCTTTCTCGTTGGTTAAGGCTTCCTGTAGCCATTCTATTTACAATTCTCGGTTTAGGCCTTGATTCGCTAAATATGCCGTAATAAATTGACATACAGCATATAATATATAAATTATTCTCAATTGTCAAACTACAGGATTCTTGTTCACTACTACGATTAAGAATTCATCAAACTAATTAATTATGTTTCCAATACTTCCCTGTGTTACTGCTTGAAATGTATTTTATGCATATTCTATGTTCTAGATACCACTATCTGCTTCTTATTATCAACTTAAGTCTTATTTTATTGCTGACTGTTAGAAGTTTGAGTTTTGGAACGAAGTTGCTGTTCTATTCCCTCTTCATGTCCAGTCCGAAGGGAAAATAATTGTTCCGTAGTGTCTTCACCAAACTTTCTATTAAGTGCTTCTCTTAAATTTACTTCATCTTGGCTTCTGCACCGAGCTCGTAAAAGAAGTTGTAGCATATTTGCATCACCCACATCAATGAGAGTTCTTAAAAG
>PPGL01000062.1 GCA_003173915.1 Candidatus Levyibacteriota bacterium
CATTTATTGCTCTTTTTGGCAATAGTCCATACGAAGAAGGAAATCGATCTGCATACAAGGAGTCCCGTCTTACCATGTGGCCTAACATGATGAAATTTGCAAAAGTGCAAGGAGATAGGGATACTGTTGGATTTCCTCAAAAACGCTTTACAACACTTGCACAGTATTTTTCTTGGATGCATGGAGGAAAAACAGGACTATTTTTTGTTTTGGGATCAAGCAATTACAAACATCTCGGATCGTCAATTCTTACTGTTGTTGGATATCCATCAGTACTTGAGTATCTTTCCAAACCTACTTGGGACGCGTTTGCGCTCGAAGAACTTGTGGGAAATTTTCCTCCAAAACCAATCACTATTACCTCAGATATTCGTCATATGGAACCATTACAATTCCAACAATTTACAGGCGCACGAATTAGATACAAATTAAAAAATGTAGAAGCATTTGATACTCCTGCATTTCTTCAAGCTTGCAAAAAATTAGATCAACGAGAGGTTGAAGAAATATTTGCCAAACACACAGAATATATGTATATAGAAGGGCGAGATCCAGGAGCAAATTTTCCAGACGCAGAGTTACTTGAACATGGAGAACAGATTGCCCACACAACATATATTGCACCTGCGGCACTCCAAGCAGGATTGTTGAGAAACCTAGACAAAGCAAAAAACTACATTGATAGTTTTCCGTGGGAAAAACTTGGCAAACTTCGAGAAGAAGCAATAAAAAATGGGCTACATGGGACAACAGATGGAACTTCTGTGTATGAGTTTACAAAAAAGATTGTGCAACTTGCTGGAGAAGGCCTGAACAAAGAAGAACAACAATATCTTGCATATCCTGAATTTGTCCTCACAAACAAACAAAACGGCGCAGACCGAGCACTAGCATTTGTTGACAAGCAAAAGGGATCACTCGAAAAACGATTACAAGCATTGGTCAAACATAGAGAAGTAATTGTATGAGCACAGAAGGTTCACGTATTTCCCATATCGCTCCAAGAGGCAGAATTTTATTTGTTGATGCACAACCAGCAAGCATTATGCAACAAGCTAGATTTGATACAGGAGCCTATACAGCATGGATTGAACGCGCATTAGGATTACCACACGGAACAAGAAATCTCGTTACAGTAAATTTATTTGATGGAAGAGAAAGCCTTCCAAGACTTGATGAAGTGAGTGCTATTATTATTGGTGGATCAGCACGATCTGTATACGAAGCAAGTCAAAGTGTAACAGAAGGAGAAACATTTGTTAGAGAAGCCGTTGCAAGAGACAAACCGCTTCTTGCACTTTGTTTTGGACAACAATTAGTAGCTGATGCTCTTGGAGGAAAAGTTGTAAAAAGTCCTAATGAAGCAGAAACAGGCATTACAACAATCAGACTAACAGACGAGGGATTGCGAGACCCACTTTTTGATGGAATGTCACTTACTTTTGAAGCAGTATCAAGTCATGGAGACGCAGTTGTAGATCTTCCACCTGAAGCACGAAGACTTGCGCTAAGCACCCGACATGCAAATCAAGCACTTGCGTTGGGAGATACTATTAGAACAGTACAGTTCCATCCAGAAATTACACCAGATGCTCTTGCCCAATTGGTATTGGCACGAAGAGAACAGATTATGAAGCAACGAGGAATGACGCCTGCAGAATTTTCTGAATTTATTGCACAGATTCGTCAATCTGATACAAGTCAGGCAATGCTTATTGTGCAAAATTTTGATAGACATTTTGCAACACCATCAGTACAATAAATAGTAAACATATGAAGATTAAAAAAATTACATTGCACCGTGTTGAAATTCCAATGGTAACATCCTTTACCACAAGTTTTGGAACCCTCACCAGAAAACCTACTGCTATTGTACAAATTCAAACAGACAATGGTATTGTTGGGTATGGTGAATCTTCTGCATTTGGATTTCCTTTTTACAATTCCGAATCAACTGACAGCTGCATACTTGTCTTAAAAGACTATATTGCGCCGCTTGTACTGAATAAAGAATTTACGACAGTCGAAGAGCTTAGGCAGATGTTTTCTTCTATAAAGGGTAATAATTTTGCCAAAACAGGTCTTGAGACAGCAGTGTGGATGGCAATGTCTCTTGAGGAAAATAAATCTTTGAAAGAACTCCTTGGCGGAACGCGTGATAAGATTGGTGTTGGGGAAAGTCTTGGCATCAAATCAACAGTTGAAGAAACACTTGAAGAGGTAGATCTCAGACTCAAACAAGGATTTCAGCGGATTAAAGTTAAGACCAAACCTGGCTGGGATGTTCAGCTTGTTGAAGCGATTCGAGAGAAATTTGGAGACATTCCACTTATGGTTGATGCAAATTCGTCCTACACACTCAAACAGCTACCAATCATGAAACAAATGGACAAATACAATCTAATGATGACCGAACAACCCTTGGCTGATGATGATATTGTAGACCACGCAGTGTTGCAAAAAGAAATCACAACACCAGTCTGTCTTGATGAAAGTATTCACTCAGCAGAAGATGTAAGACGAGCACTTTCTATTGGTGCGTGTAAAATAATCAATATCAAACCAGGTCGTGTTGGAGGGCTTTTGGAAAGTAAAAAAATTCATGACCTCTGTCAAAAAAACAACATTGGTGTCTGGTGTGGAGGAATGCTTGAATCAGGAATTGGCAGGGCATTTAATATTGCCATTGCATCACTTCCAAATTACATCTATCCAGCAGATATGTCACCAGTACACTTTTTCTATAAAGATGATTTGGTTACAGATAGTTTTACCGTTGATAAAAAAGGATTTATAGACGTACCAACAACGCCTGGTCTTGGGTTTACTGTTGATGAGAAGAAAATAAAAAAATATACCACGGCAACGAGTATCCTTGAATAATATGCAAAAAGATTTTTTATCACTTGCTAAAAAACTTATGCATATCCCATCTGTCGAGGATAATCCTCAGGCACTACAAGAAGTATTAAACGAAGCAAAAATATATCTTTCTGGTTTTACCATTGAGGAATTTGAACAAAACGGCAAACCAAGTTTGCTGGCATACATTGGAAACAAACGACCGGAAAAATTCAAGCTTCTTCTCAATGCTCATCTTGATGTTGTCCCGGGCAAACCCGAACAATTTCAACCTAAAGAACAAAAAGGCAAACTGTATGGTCGCGGCGCATACGACATGAAAGCAGCGGCTGCTGTAATGATTGTTCTTTTTGCAGAACTTGCAAAAAAAGTTTCGTATCCACTTGGCCTGCAGCTTGTTACTGATGAAGAACTAGGAGGACAAGACGGAACAAAGTATCAACTCCAAGAAGGAGTCTTGGCAGACTTTGTTATTGCAGGAGAAAATACAAATCTTGCAGTAAAAGATAAAGCAAAGGGAATTATTTGGGTTACCCTGACAGCACATGGAAAAACAGCACATGGTGCCAAACCCTGGCTTGGAGAGAATGCAATTATCAAACTCATGCATGTTGTTGAAGGCCTTTTTGAAACATATCCAATACCCGAAAAAGAAGCATGGCAAACAACAATAAATCTTGAGAGACTCGATACCAACAATCATGCATTCAATAAAATTCCAGACACGGCAACTGCGTACTTAGATATCCGCTATGTCCCTTCAGATAAAAATGCAATTTTACAACAATTAAAAACACTAGAATCCGAACATATTACTGTACATATCGTTTTGGAAGAACCAGCAATGGAAACAGATATACATACCCTATATTTTCAGCGTCTTCTAAATTCAATTGAAAGCATAACCGGGAAAAAAGCAGAAATTCTTCAAGGCCATGGAGCATCAGATATTCGATTTTATACAAGTACTGGAACTCCAGCAACTGAATTTGGGCCAATTGGTGAAGGGGACCATCAAGACAATGAATGGGTAAATATACAAAGTTTAGAGACATATTACGAAATTCTTAAAAAATTCATGCTTGACGTACAGTAAAATTTATCGTATAGTAATATCTATGAACAAGCAATTTGCACAAATTATTATTCTTCTTACCCGTTAAGTCGGCGGAAGAATTGTTGTGCAAATGATTTATCCGCCGCAAGGCGGTTTTTTTGTGTGAAAAATACTAATTTTACTAGCAACTATCTTTCTTTACTTGGAATTATTCTTATTGAAAACTTCTGAGTGGGAGGATAGTGAATTTTACAACCTCCCACACGGGAGGTTGTTTTGTAGAAAGGAGGTGAAAATATATGTTACCGGATTTTAAACCAAGACCAGGTGTTAGATATATAGCACCAGTATCATCACCAGTCGAAAGTGGTGTAAGAAAGGAAGGTGCTGTCGAATTAAGCGTTAAACGTCGACCTGGAACTCAGGAAAGATATGATGCTGTACGACGAAGACCAACATGGGATCCTGATGGTTCTCAAGAAGAAACACGGACAGTGTTGGATGCAAATGGAAAACCGCTAGAGTCTGTTACAGAAGTTGTTAATGCAGATGGTACACATAGGGGTACGTTAGGTAGCACTCAGTATGGTTATGATGCTCATGGCCGTTTAACTGGGGTGTATAAAAGAAAAGGAACTTTAGGATTTTACAGTACACACGACAGTTCTTCACAAAGTGAACTTACTGAAGTTTCATACCCGGGCGATGATCCTACAAACGATTATGATTATACACAAACCAACACTCACACAGACCAAAACGGAAAGACAACAGTTCACACTGATACACCTAACATGAGAAAAGCACGGGTAGGTACAGGTGGTTTGTAATGGTTTACAATAACACGGCAGAAAAACAGCCGAGGAATGGAGAATAAGCTCTATGGGGCGGAGGTTAGACTTGCATCCGATACTTCCGCTCCTGGAAAAAATTTTAAAAAGAAAGGAGGTGAAAAAATATGAGCAGAAATTTTAATGAACAAGCAATGCGCCCAAGGGCTGCCATGGATACAGGAGGAAGCTCTTTTGAAACTTCAGGTAATACGGTTCGTGTACCAGTAAGTAGATTACGAGCTCTGGGAATGCATTTATTGACATCTGTATATGGACATAGTTCAGAGCACGCGGAAACTATGATGAATGTCATGATGTATTCACAAGTGAGAGATGGATCTCAAGGATTAGTGAAATTAACTGGAGCCGGAATGCCAAGAAGCGAACACGAAAGACCAATGAAAGTTGAGCATAAAAGAGGAACAGCAGTTGCAAGTATAGATGGCGGACAAAATCCAGGTATGGTAGTAATGCAAAAGGCCACAGAACTTGCAATGGAATTTGCTAGAAAATATGGAGTTGGCGTTGTGGTAACTCGCAATACTGGCGAAAGTACTGGAACTGGTTCAACAGGAGCTGTTGGATACTATGTCAAGCAAGTTGCAGAAAAAGGAATGTACGGACAAGCATTTTCTGGTGCTCTTCCCCTCGTTGCTCCGGAAGGAGGTAGTGAACGACTGCTTGCACCAAATGCATTAGCAATGGCAATGGAACAGGAAGGTGCCCAACCTGTTGTATACGATGCAACAACAGCAGCAATGCCTTTCTATAGTGTTGTACAAGCAAAAGCTAACGGCAATTTATTGCCAACAGGTGCAGCATATGACAAAGAGGGCAACCCAACAAATAATCCAAACGATGTTGTTGCAGGAGGAGCATTACGAACATGGGGAGGACATAAAGGGTCTGGACTTTCCATGATGCTAGAAATGGCAACAGGAGCACTCGCTGGAGCATCAACAGCGGGAGATTTAGGGAATGCTGACTGGGGCAATGTTGTCATTGTCGTAAACCCAGAAAAATATAATGTTTCTCGACGCTCTGTAGCAAAAGCTGTGAGAGCATTTGTAGAACGCGTTCATAATGTCAGGAAAGCACCTGGCTATCAAGATGTTCTTGTTCCAGGTGAAAGAGGTAATAGACGAGCAGCAGAAGTAGAAGAAGGCGGAGAAGTAGTTGTAAGCCAACAATTACTTCACGACTTAGAGGCAAAAGCTTCTGTGAATTAATTTTCTTGCCCCCTTACAGGAAGTACAACTGTTGGGGGCAACCCGGGAAAACAAAAAGAAAGTCTAGCACAAAGACAATTAAGAACATTATTATCTTCACCGGAATTAACTGGTCCAGGAAGACGGGTACGAGGAGAGATGCTTGGAGGAACAGCTTCTCCAGTGTTACAATCAGGACTAACCGAAAATCAACGACAGAGAGCGGAAGAAAGGAAAGCTCGGGAAAAGTTTTCGCACGATGGAGACGCAAGCAATGGGGTTTAAAATCTAGTAAAGCCAGGGGTGGTAGTTAGACTTGCATCCGATACTACCACTCCCGGCAACCGGATTGTAGCAGATATTTTTTAACTTTTCACTTTGCGATTAGGCTTATATTTGCTATAATCCATCAATCAAAATAAAATATGGGAAGAAAACCTGACGGATTACCTTTAACACCTATTCCACGTAGGAATTTACCTGAATGGCATGGGATGCGAACGCTAGATAATGGTGAACCTCTTATCTGTTTACAGGAATATTTAGGAAATAATAGTAAATTTGTATTTGCTTCTCAATATGCAGAGCGAGGACTAAAAAATGCATCAGTCTTGATGTATGCGCGTGTTGGTACTACCGAAGCTCTTCTGCGCGCTGCAAATTCATTGCCTGAAGGACATAAGTTTATTTTGTATGACACGTATCGTTCACCAGAAACCCAACAGGATTTATTCGAGAAAGAAAAAATTACTAAGGGAGAAGCAAATCCCAAATTAACAAAGGAACAAGTAGATAAAGAGATTCGTCTATATGTTGCAGAACCATCAAGAGACCACCGATGGCCAGCACCTCATTCAACTGGTGGAGCTGTTGATTTATCTATTGTAGGTCCTGATGGACATCCACTAAATATGGGAACAGCATTTGACGCACTAGATAAAAACTCCCATACTGCTTATTATGAATCTTCTCATAATCCCTTGGACTGGCTTAGAAGAATAGTAAGACACAAAGAAATGAAAGAAATAATTCAAAATAGAAGGTTGCTATACAATGTAATGACTGCTGCAGGCTTTACAAACTATCCGGGAGAATGGTGGCATTATGATTTTAACAATCGTATCCATGCAGCACTAACAAACCACCCTGAAGCAACATATGGTATGCCACATTACAGCAACCAAACAGGAGAAACAGTCTATCAAAAATTTCTTTGGAACGGCCTCAATAAATAATTGTCTTTTTTTTGTTTCCTCATGCTTAGTTTCGTGCTATAATATAGGAGAAATTGGAGCTATAGCTCAGTTGGCTAGAGCGTTTCATTGACATTGAAAAGGTCAGTGGTTCAAGTCCACTTAGCTCCACACTTTGGCGTAAAATAAATTCATTTGATTCTTCTGCATACTTTCTTTATACTTTTGCTATGACCCGCAATGATGCCTACAACTTGCTTGCAAAGTATGTTAGCAATAAAGCACTTATCAAACA
>PPGL01000092.1 GCA_003173915.1 Candidatus Levyibacteriota bacterium
TGAGGGGACACTCCAGAATCGATTTAGATTTGATATTACAAAATCAACCTATGTAACGAGTCACGAGCCACTAACGCTTGGTTGTGATTGTTATGCTTGTACTCATTTTACCCGTGGATATGTCAATCATCTCTTTCGTGCAAAAGAAATGCTGGGAGGACATGTGGCAACCTACCATAATGTGTATTTTATGGTCAGGCTGGTAAAAAACATCAGAGAATCAATTCTTAGTGGAACATTTTCTCAATTAAAAAAGCAGTGGCTTGAATAGTCTTTCTTATCTATTACTCTTTTTTGTTTTCTTAGTCATTTTGTATTCGTACGCTTTCTTCATGTCGCAAGAGCGTTTTTCTCCTTTTCAAAATGTTCGAAGAAACTTACATACCATGTCTTCTGCTGTTCGTGAAGTATCTAAGGACTTCGTAGCGGGTGGAGGAATAAAAACAGTAGCACGTCGGGGGTTAAAAAGTGTTTCAGCAGGTATTGTTTTTGGCGGAGGAGTGGGATTTGTTGGAGGAGAATTAATTCCGGCAATTTTTTGGGCTTTTAGCTCCCAAACTGTTGATGCTCCGGAATATGGAATTCCTGCTGCTGTTGGGGGAGCACTCATTGGCGGCATTATTGGGCTTATTGACGCCCTGACATATCCTATTCGTGAAGAGCGTACGGGAAGCGCAGCAATAAAACTTGCTGATACACGCATGCAAGGTTTTACTCGGCAGATTGATTCTCCACGAGATTTTCGGGAGTAAACCCTCTTGACAAAATACTAGTGTACTAGTATACTGATATAGTGAGTTCAGTGGATGAGGTTGTTTGGCAATTATCGCAAGCAAAAACAAAAACGCAAATAGAGAATTTAGTTCTTGGACTATTTACAGAAGGAGAAATAGAAGAATTTGCACAAAGGCTTAAGCTTGTAAAAATGCTCAAACAAGGGATACCCCAACACGAGATTGCAAAAAAGCTTGGTATTGGTGTTGCAACTGTCACACGAGGTTCTAAAGAAATAAAAATGGGGAGATTTAAATATGTATAAAAATAACGTTACGGGTTTAGAGTATAAGGTTCAGAGCTTGTGGTGGAATGACTTCTCTTTCTTGAGAGGGTAGTTCAACCTGGCTTTTTTTGAATAACCTCTCAAGCACGAGAGGTTTTTTTGTGCTTAAAAACATATGAAAACAATTTTATTACCTAAAAAACCAATCTATATTCCATCACGGGATAATGAGGATATATACGAGCTTTTCCTTCGTATGGAAGAGGAGTGTGAATCATGTTTTCTCTATGAATCACTTGGAGAATATGGGGATTTGGCGCGTTATACTATTTGTGGCTTTGATCCACAAGAAACAGTTTTGGGTAATCCTGGCAAGTTGCAGGTAGGTTCAAAAGTAATTCAAACAAAGAATCCATATACACCTCTTTCAAAACTTATCCCGCAGGATATTTTGGCAAAAGAATACGCAGGAGGATTAGTTGGATATTTAGGTTATGATTGTGTTTCCTTATTCGAGCCGTCACTCTCGATAAAACATCATCCGCTTTTTCCTCTGTTTCAATTTGGTATGTATACTGATGGCGTCATTTATGACAAGTTTACTGGGGAATTAACCTATTTTTACTTTACAAAAAATCGTTTGCCACGCATTCTGGAATTTCTTGCAAGACCTGCAAAAAAGAAAAAAGTAAGAGTTAAAAATCTCCGGCCAAACACCACCAAGCAAGAGCATGCAGCAATGGTCAGTAAAGTTCAAGATGAGATAAAAAAAGGTAACACATTTCAAACGGTTATTGGAATGCAAGAAACATTTGATTACACGGGTGATGCGATTGTTTTGTATGACAGGCTGAGAAAAGTTAGTCCTGCACCATTTATGTACTACATCAAGTTTGGTCCTTCGGCAAGCTCAGGATCACATGTAATCATTGGTGTTTCTCCAGAACTCTTATTTAGTATGCGGGATGGTTTGATGCATACCTTTCCTCTTGCTGGAACACGATCTCGAGGACAAACAGCACAAAAGGACAAAGAGCTTGCTTACGATCTTTTGCATGACATAAAGGAAAAAGCGGAACACACGATGCTTGTTGATTTACACAGAAATGATATGGGGAAAGTTGCACGGTTTGGGACGGTAAAGATTCAGAACGTAATGGACAT
The DNA here is from genome assembly GCA_003173915.1 of Candidatus Levyibacteriota bacterium. The sequence goes on from PPGL01000092.1 coordinate 2,165, forward strand.
AAAGAGGTTTTCTCATGTGCAGCATCTTGGTAGTGAAATAACAGGCATTATTCGCTCAGATGAAAATATGTTTACTGCACTGGCAAGTAATTTTCCAGCAGGTACGCTTTCTGGTGCGCCAAAAATTGAATCAATGAAAATTATTGATCGTTTGGAAAAAGCTCCTCGAGGTCCATATGGCGGAGCAGTTGGACATTTTGGGTTTAACGGTGATGCAACATTTGCTATTTCTATCCGAACGATTTTTATTTCAGGCAATACGGGTTTTATTCAAGCAGGTGGGGGTATTGTTGCTGATTCTGTTGTGGAAGACGAATACGGAGAAATTCAGAGAAAGCTACAAGGAATAAAGGAGGTATTGAGAATGTAATCGCTTGAAACAAAATTTTCTTCGAATCGGACTTCGCCTTTCATCCTGAGAAAAATTTGTTCCTGCGCTTTTTCAACTATTTATTATGAAGACTTTAATTATTGATAACTATGATTCGTTTACCTACAACTTATATCAGGCAGTGGGGGAGATATTGGGAAGCGTAAAGGGGGAAGCGTTAAGCGAAAAGAGTTCAGTGGATGTGATGAGAAATGATCAGATAAAACTCAAGGAAGTTATTAAAAGACAGTATGATCGGATTATTCTTTCTCCTGGACCTGGAGATCCTTCGGACAGAGCATATTTTGGTGTATGTACAGATATTTTACAAAGAATAACAACAATTCCTATTCTTGGGGTGTGTCTTGGGATGCAAGGAATGGCATACATATTTGGTGGGAAAATTGTTCGAGCAGAAAAACCAATGCATGGGAAAACAAGTAGTATTTCCCATGATGGAAAAGGAGTTTTTGTGGGAGTTCCTCAGAGCATAGAAGTAATGCGGTATCACTCGCTAATTGTAGAACAAAAAAGTTTGCCAGAATGTTTGGAAGTAAGTGCTGTTGTATATGATAGTCGGGGTCCTGCCGCTCATCACCCCCGTTCGACGGCTTCATTCGTTTCACTCACTGCAGGCGGTCAACGGGGGACCCCCACTCGCGTCACCCCTTACGTTGATCATCAAGAAGTCATGGGATTGAGGCACAAAACATTTCCAATTGAAGGAGTGCAGTTTCATCCTGAGTCCTTTGCAACAGAAGCCGGAAAAAAAATTCTTGAGAATTTTCTTTTTAATCAAAAAGGAGGAGAAATATGACAGTTAATTATTATCTTAACAAGTTTGTTCAGAAACAAAGTCTCTCACAAGAAGAGGCGAGTGATCTACTACAGATTTTGCTACATAAAGAAACAACTCCTGCACAAATTGGAGCGATTCTTTCGGCTCTGACAATAAAAGGAGAAACAACAGATGAAATTGCTGGATTTATTGGAGGAATGAGAGAGAAGATGATAACGATTCAGGTTCCAAAAGGAACAATAGATGTTTGTGGAACAGGAGGAGATGGAAAACACACCTTTAATATTTCAACTGCTGCGAGTTTTGTGTTGGCAGGTGGAGGAGTTTTTGTTGCAAAACACGGAAATCGTGCAGCATCTAGTTTGTGTGGAAGTGCGGATGTACTAGAGGCATTAGGAGTCAATATTCAGTTGACTGTTAAGCAAGCAGAAAAGGTGTTACAAAAAACAGGATTTGTTTTTTTATTTGCTCCACTGTATCACGGTGCATTTAAAGAGGTTGGAAGTGTTCGAAAAAGCTTAGGTTTTCCGACAATCTTTAACTACCTTGGTCCATTTGCAAGCCCTGCACAAGTAAGGCGACAAGTGATTGGAGTTCCAAACAAACAAATTGCGCATATTCTTGCTGTAGTTGCAGCAACACTTTCGTATGAGCATCTTTTTATTTTGACAAGTGAAGATGGAATGGATGAAGCAAGTATTTTTGCTCCAACACACGTGTTTGATATTCAAGGGGAAAATATTCGCGAATACAGTATTATTCCAAAACAGTTTAGTGGGTCTGATATATCAGAAATTATTGGTGCAGATGCGAAGACAAATGCTCAAATAATTGAAAAAGTTTTGCAAGGGGAAAAAAGTTACTTCGGCAAGCTCAGCATGAAAGCAGCACGAGATATTGTTGTTTTAAATAGCGCTGTGGGATTTGTTGTTGCAGGGAAGGCAGCGACAATTAAGAAAGGGATTGATCTTGCAAAAAAATCTATTGACACAGGTTCTGCGTTACGCGTATTGACACAGGTGAAAAAGGAGACAAACAAATGAAAAAATCAAAATTAAAAATGCAAAAATCAGATGAATTTCTTTCATTGCTTCTAAAGAAGAAGCGAGAAGAAGTACAAACGAAGCAGAGATTGCCGCGGTCGCTAAAGCTCCCTCGCAATGACAAGTTCTTAAATGCAATAAGACAAGCAAGTGATATTGCCATTATTGGAGAACTTAAATTTGCATCTCCATCTGCTGGTGTGCTTGGTTCACCTGATGAACTGGAAATAAAACTTAAAGAATATGAAAAAGCAGGTGTTGATGCAATTTCAGTAATTACCGAAAGACATTTTTTTAAGGGGAATACTGAATATGTTAAAAAAGTCAAAAAATTGACAAATCTCCCTGTTTTGCAAAAAGATTTTGTTATTGATGAATCTCAAATTTATGAAGCAAAGATGCTAGGACCAGATGCACTTCTTCTTATCGCACGAATTATTTCGGCACAGCAACTTAATTTGTTTGTTGATATGTGTTTTGCACAAGGAATAGAGCCGATAGTTGAAGTTTTTGATTCTAAAGATTTACAAAAAGCATGTAGCACAAATACACGGATTATTGCTGTCAATGCAAGAGATTTGAACACTCTTACGGTCGATATTCAAAAAGCATGTAGACTTATTCAAGATATTCCTGTAGGATATCTCAAGTTGGGTTTTTCGGGGATACATGGGGAGAAAGAAGTAGCGTTGTATAGAAAAGCTCATACAGATGGAATTTTAATTGGTACAGCGCTCATAAAGGAGGTGAATGTTGATGCATTTCTTTCATCACTCAGAACCAAAAAAAGATAATGGCCGGACAAAAGTAAAAATTTGCGGAATCCGCAGGTTTGAAAGTGCGGAAGTAGCAGTAAAAGCAGGTGCGGATTTATTAGGATTTAATTTTGTTAATGAGTCTCATCGATATGTGAATCCCATTACTGCAAAAGAAATTATTGAAAAAGTTCATAAACACGCAGAAGTTGTTGGTGTATTTAAAGACATGGAAGTAGAGGAGGTTAACGAACTTGCTCATTATCTTAAGCTCCATTATGTTCAGTTGCATGGATCAGAAGACCCGACATTTATTAAAAAAATTAAAACAAAGGTATTAAAAGCAGTATCTCTTTCAGGGGATTTTGCTTTAGACAATACCATTCCAGCTCTTCAAAAATATGATGCACACCATATTCTTTTAGATCGTGAGACACAAGGACAAGGTGCACCTGTTAATTTTGAGAAGGCTCGAGAAATTGCTTCACATTTACCGATATTTCTTGCAGGAGGGCTTCATCCTGAAAATGTTGCAGATGCTGTATTTACCGTTAATCCATACGGTGTTGATGTTGCAGGCGGAATAGAAACAAATAACTACGAAGACCCTCAAAAAATTGCTGCATTTATTCAAAACGCGAAAGGAGTTTTCCAATGAAATCACATTTTGCGCAGTATGGAGGAAGGTATGTTCCCGAACTTCTTATGCCAGCTCTCATAGAGCTTGAAGAGGCATACAAGCTAGCAAAAAAAGATCCTACATTTAAGAAGGAATTTACAGGACTTCTTAAGAATTTTTCTGGTCGTCCCACACCATTAGTCTTTGCTAAAAATCTTACAGAAAAGCTTGGTGGAGCAAAGATTTATTTGAAAAATGAAGGACTTAATCACACAGGAGCGCATAAAATCACGCATTGTATTGGTCAAGCATTTGTTGCAAAGAGAATGGGTAAAACGCGTCTTATTGCCGAAACAGGTGCAGGCCAACATGGTGTCGCGACGGCGACAGTTGCTGCAAAACTTGGGTTTTCTTGTACCATTTATATGGGAGAAGTCGATATCGCAAGACAGAGACCAAATGTATTCCTTATGGAACAACTTGGCGCAAAGGTTATTCCAGTGAGCTTTGGTCAGAAAACTCTGAAAGATGCAGTCAATGCTGCACTTAAAGACTACATTGAGAATGTTTCGACAACCCATTATGTACTTGGTTCGGCACTTGGTCCGCATCCATACCCTACAATGAATCGAGATTTCCAGAAAATTATAGGGAGAGAAATTCGTTCACAATTAAGAGAACAAGAGAAAGCATTGCCAGATTATGTTATTGCTTGTGTTGGAGGAGGGAGTAATGCCATTGGTGCATTTTATGAATTTTTGAAATTCCCTGGAGTTCAATTAATGGGAGTAGAAGCAGGAGGAAAGGGCTCTAAAATTGGTGAACATGCTGTTAGGTTTGATGGCTTAGGTAAAGTGGGAGTTATTGAAGGATACAAATCATACTTTTTACAAGATAATGATGGTAATTTACTTCCAACACACAGTGTTTCGGCAGGACTTGATTATCCGGGCATTGGTCCAGAGTTAGCATCTCTTCGAGATAAGAAGCGGATACAATTTGTTTCAGCACTGGACACAGAAGTTCTTAATGCAGTGCAACTTTTGGCAAAAACAGAAGGGATAATTCCCGCACTTGAGTCAGCTCATGCTGTTGCATATGCGCTTACACTTGCTCCTACACTCTCAAAAGATAAGATTATTGTTGTCAATCTTTCAGGACGAGGAGACAAGGATTTATTTATTCTTGCAAAAGCGTTTAGAGATGAGAAGTTTTTTGAATTTTTAGAAAACTATGTGAAAGGAGGTCGAGTATGAAGCTCGTTGCATATCCTTTGTGAAACAGACGCTTACTCCAAGTTCGCGTAGTGAAATTTGCTTACCAATCGTTTTGAAAATTGAAATGCAAGAACAAGCAAATTTCAAAGCTATTTCAAAAGGACAATGCAACTCGCTTTGAGTGCGCAGTATATGAAACTTATGACACATGTCGTTGTTGGGTATCCAACTTTAGAAGCAACTGTTCAATTAGTCAAAACAATGGTGAAACAAGGAGTAGATATGGTAGAACTCCAAATTCCATTTTCTGATCCACTTGCTGATGGCCCAACGATTATGAAAGCGTGTGAAGAAAGTTTGAGAAATGGTACTACAGTTGCTGATGCTTTTAGAATCATGGAAGAATTAACAGAATATTTTAAGTGTCATCAACATGTCATTCTGGGGATGACCAAAGGGAGGACTCCAGAATCAAGGAAAGATTCTGGACGCGTTCGTTCCTCACTTGCCAGAATGACAAATGAAAAAGAAGTAAGTACAAACAATCCAAGGCTTCTTTTTATGTGTTACTACAATACTATTTTCAATTTCGGCACTGAAAAGTTTATCAAAAAAGCAAAAGAAGTAGGGTGTGATGGACTAATTGTTCCAGACATGCCACTGGAGGAGGAAGCACAAGAAAATTTTTATGCATATTGCAAAAAATACGAGATGTCTGTTATTTTTGTTGTTTCTCCTGTTAGTTCTGACACGCGTTTACAAGCAATTGCCCGTTCGTCAGGCTCAGGGCAAGTTCATTCAGTTAGCTCAGAACAAGCAAGCTTTGTGTATGCGACAGCTCGGCAAGGGACAACAGGAGTACAAAGAGAAAATCAAGAATCACGAATTAAGAATCAAGAATTACTTATGTTTCTTAAAAGAGTTAAAAAATATTTTGATATTCCCATTGCTGTTGGGTTTGGGATTTCAACGAAAGAGCAGATTGAGGTAATTCAAGGATATGCAGATATCGCTGTTGTTGGAAGTGCAATTATTGAGGTTGTTAATAGTTCTGAAAATATACAGAAAGGAGTGGAGGATTTTCTAAGTAAGTTAAAGATGGTAGAATAATAGTTGTCATCCTGAGCGTAGTCGAGGGATCTTCTCATCAGAGTTCAAAAAATTTGATGTGTGAGATTTCTCCACTCACGTTGTTCGGTCGAAATGACAAAAGTTTTACATATATGATTACTCTTGATGAATTTAGTAAAGTCGAAATACGAATTGGAACAGTACTGACTGTTGAGCCAGCAGAGGGAGCAGACAAACTCTTAAGAATTGTTTTTGACTTTGGGCCACTTGAAGAAGGGGTTTCACTAGAAATAGAATTATTGCCAGAGCTTACAGAAAAATATCCAGGAAGGCATGTGAGGCAAGTGATGAGTGCTATCAGACCCTTTTTTGAAGATCCACAAGTTTTGGTTGGCAAGCAAATCTGCGTTGTCACAAATTTGGAGCCTCGTACATTTAGAGGGTATATTTCTCAAGGAATGATTACTGCAGTTGGGGATAAAGAAACAGGAGTGACATTTATTGTTCCGGAAAATCCAGTGAAAGCGGGCACAAAGCTTTTTTAACACTATGGTAGAAGAATTAATACAACAATATAGTGAATCTCTAAAAAATCTTGGTGTTGACAACAAAATTGTTGAACATCCACTCTTTAAGGAAGTGGAAGAAGTATTGGGATATTTAGGACTTAATTTCTCAGATGCAGCATCAACAATGATTTTAAAAACAGGTGATAGGTATGTTGCTATAATCCGTCGTGATGATTGCAAACTCAATTTTGAGAAAGTGAAAAACGAATTACAAGTTTCTGATGTTCGTATTGCAACAGCGGAGGAGTTTGTATCCGTTACCCATGTGCCTGTTGGTGCTGCACGAATGTATACTCCTGGACTTGAAACATTTTTTGACAAGAGAATCTTTGAAAAGGAATTTATCATGGGTGGATCAGGTTCATTTACTGCGACAATTAAACATAAAACTTCACATCTTCTTAATATTCCAGGCAGCAAAATTGTTGATGTTGCAGATGTGGGTCGAACAGATGTTGAGATAGCAGCTGTCGAGAGTACAGGAAAGCGAGTGTATTCAGGAGTGCGGGCAACAGGAAGACTTCATTTGGGTAATTATTTAGGAGCAGTAAAGGGAATGCTTGCACTGCAAGAAAGTTATGATTGCACATTCAGTGTTGTTGATATGCATGTTATGACAACGCCCTATGATGCAAAAACCCTTAAAGATTCTGTTAGAAGTGTTATTCTTGATTATTTAGCTGCAGGACTTGATCCAAAAAAATGTAGACTTGAAATACAAAGTAGACAACCTCATGCCGAACTCTCTTATTATCTTGCAACAATCTATCCACTTGCTCCACTTGAAGATTTACCAACCTTTAAAGAGAAAAAGGCGCAATATCCAAAGCATGTAACAACAGCTTTGTTATATTATCCAATTCTTATGGCAGCAGATGTGCTCTTGTATAAAGCAGAACTTGTGCCAGTTGGTATCGATCAAGAACCGCATTTGGAAGTGATGCGAGAATGTGCAAGAAAGTTTAATAGTTTGTATGGAGACACATTTCCAGAACCACGCAGATTTAGAACAATGGGGGAGTATGTTCCGTCCCTTTTGGGAAAGGGCAAAATGAGTAAGACCGTTGAAGGAAGTTTTATTAACCTAGCAGATGATGTGGATACTATAAAAAGAAAATTGGCAAAAGTTCCAACAGACAGTGGGACAACTGGTGGAGATATACCAAAAGAAGGGGGAGTTTCTAGTTTATTCAGTTTATTGGCGTTATTTAATCAAAACGATATGCACAAAAAATTCAAACAGGATTATTTCGAGGGAAAGATTCGTTATGGAGACTTAAAGAATTATCTTTCTGAAGCAATTGCCGCTGAATTACAACCAATTCAGGAAAAGAGAAAGTATTATGAAGAAAATCCAACAATAGTTGATGACATTTTAGAAAAAAGTAATGAGGAGTGTACAGCTATTACTTCGGCAACCATGCGAGAAGTTAAAGAAAAAATGGGACTTTCGTTGTAATATCATGCTGAATTTAGTTCAGCATCTTTCCTGTAGAGATTCTGAAACCCGTTCGGCAAGTCATTCGATCATGAGCTCAGACAGAATCGGCTCAGGGCGAACAAATTCAGAATGATAGTAACACTTTCTCCACAGAAAATTAAAACATTTCAAACACAGATTCTTACGTGGTATAAAACGCACAAAAGGGATCTCCCGTGGCGACACACACGAGACCCATACAAAATTCTTATCTCTGAAGTGATGTCTCAACAAACACAAATTAGCAGAGTTGTCCCAAAATATCATGAATGGCTGCAAGCATTTCCAACACTCGAAGATTTGGCAAAAGGATCTGTTCGAGATGTTTTACAACATTGGTCTGGACTTGGATATAATAGGCGAGCGTTGTATTTGAAGAAGTGCGCAGAGGAATTGGTGAAGTGTTTTCAGAAAACTCAGAAGTCCAGAAAATCAGACAATCTGAGATTCAGAAATTCTGAATCACCGAGTTTTCCGAGTAGTCTGAAGAGCTTGTGGCCACAGACAGAAGAAGAACTCATGAAACTTCCCGGAATTGGCAAATATACTGCTCGGGCAATTCTTTGTTTTGCATTTAACAAACAAGTTGCTGTTGTAGATACAAATGTAAAGAAAGTAATTCTAACAGACTTTTTATTTCGTCATTCTGGCTTGTCCAGAATCCCATCAAGCTCGGGAAAAGATTCTGGAGTCGCTTCCTGCCTGCCGGCAGACACGGCGTTCCCCAGAATGACGGAGAAGGAAATTGAAAGCATTGCTGGTCAGCTATTACCTAAAGGCCGTGCATATGAATGGAATCAAGCACTTATGGATTATGCCTCGCTTATGCTTAAAAAAGAAAAGATTGTTATTCCAAAACAATCAAGATTTAAAGATTCGGATAGATACTACAGGGGGAAAATTATTCGCTATCTTTTATCTCATCTCCATACAACGGAAAATGAGTTATTAGAGTGGTTTGTGACACAACATATTGTTATAGATCGTAACCGGTTAATTTCCATATTAGCGGGACTAGAGAAAGATAGAATTTTGATAAAAAAAGGAAATAACCTTTTTATTACTGAGTAGGCTGGGGAGGTGGAATAACGAGTGTTTGTCGGACAACCTCTGCAGTTGTCTTAAACAGCAGATTATAAAATGTGCCGTATCCATTATCTCCTTGTGGTGGTATAAGGCCAAGTTCTTCTGCAAAAGAGTCAGTAGCAAAAATAATACAACCAAAAATACTTTGCTTGGGAATGTTATGCGTACTAGCTGTAATTGGCTGTCCAAAAGGATTAAGTAGTCTATGAAGTTCCTCTAAAGATAGAGTCCAACCACGGCGTGAACGTTGAAAGTGATGTGGGCTGAATCCAGGATGTACTTGTCCCAATTCGTCCGTGCGAAGTGCAGTTTGTACGGCGTCAACTTGCTGTGGGGGAAGATTGCGAGCAAGGGTTTGAGGAATCATAGCGTCTCCAAGATCTCTTATAAACTCATCAATTGTTACTGGAGCTCCATCTTCATTTTGTGCCAGGACTGGAAGTATACTATCGAGTACTGTTGGAAATGTTCCTGCTGCTGTATGCATAGCGTCAATCACGGATGCAGTATCGATTGCCCCAGAAGCTTCTCCTGCGCGTTGTATGGCTGAGGCGAGTTCATAAAACTCACGAGCTGGTTCTGAAGCATGTGCTTGTTTACGAATAGTCTGAATTCCTTCATCGAGTGCATTACTCACATGTCCAATACGACGTCGAACCTCATTAAGAAATTTGGGAGTTACGAGATCTGTTCCGTTATACTGCTGTCTGTGTGGATATTGAAATGCATGCTCCTGAAAGGTTGGAACTGCCAATTGAAGAAGGGCGCCTTGTAGCACAATACGTGTGCCTTTAACATCGTCGCTGTTAAACCATCGCTTGGTATCTGCTCTTTCGCTGCTGCCGTCTCTGCTTTGTGTGAATGCATCATTGATACTTTTGTATCTTCTTGTAGCCTCTATAAGAAGTGCTTTACGGTAATCTGAACTTCTCAGAGCTTGACGTGCTCTATGTACTCCTGCAAGTTCGAATGCTCCATGTTCGTGCATAGCGTCTGATATTATAGGATAAAATTGTAAGATTTGCAAGTTTCGGCTTTCGTTGCATACCCACTCTGTGTTTGCTATACTACTTTGCACATGGCAGGAAACGGGAAAAAACAAAACCACAAACGAAAAATTGTAAAAGTAAAGGTTAACCTCTCTTGGAAAAACATTTTACTCTACGGTGTACTTCTGTTGTTTACTATTTTTCTTCTCAGTGGATTTAGCTCGTCATTTGAGCCCAAACAAACTGTTCCTCTTTCTCAAGTTATTACTGATGTAAAAGAAGGAAAAGTACAAAAGCTTGATGTTTCTGATACAAAAATTACTGCAACAACAAAAAATGGTCAGGTTGTTGAAACAACAAAAGAGTCAGGCTCAAGCGTCTATACACTTTTTAAAGATGCAGGTGCGCCGCTTGATAAGACTCAAGTAACAGTTGAGGATACGTCAAGTGTTGGAAACTGGATAAATATTATTTCCTCTGTTTTACCGATTGTTCTTATGGTAGCATTTTTCTATTTTTTATTTCGTCAAGCAAGAGGAGCCCAAGAAAATATTTTCTCTTTTGGACAATCAAAGGCGCGAGTTTTTAGTAAGGATACACCAAAAATTAGTTTTAATGACGTTGCTGGGGTAGACGAAGCAAAACAAGAGTTGACAGAAATTGTTGATTTTTTAAAGCATCCAGAAAAATATCATAGCATGGGAGCTAGGACACCAAAAGGAGTACTGATGGTGGGGCCAGCAGGGACGGGAAAAACGCTTCTTGCTCGGGCAACAGCAGGTGAAGCAGGAGTTGCATTTTTCTCTATGGCAGGGTCTGAATTTATGGAAATGTTGGTTGGTGTTGGGGCAAGCCGTGTTCGAGATCTTTTTAATACAGCAAAGAAAAATCAACCAGCAATTATTTTTATTGACGAAATTGATGCAATTGGAAGACAACGAGGTATGGGGCTTATGGGAGGACATGATGAGCGTGAGCAAACCCTCAATCAGATTTTAGTCGAAATGGATGGATTTACTCCAAACGAACAGTTGATTGTTATGGCGGCAACAAACAGGCCTGATGTACTCGATCCAGCGCTTGTTAGACCGGGGCGCTTTGATAGAAAGGTAATGCTTGATATGCCTGATGTGGAGGGCAGAAAAGCAATTCTTAGTATCCATGCAAAAGGAAAACCGTTTGCTCCATCAGTTGATTGGGAAAAAGCATCAAAACGGACAGTTGGATTTTCTGGTGCAGATCTTGAGAATATGCTTAACGAAGCAGCAATTCTTGCAGCAAGGCTTAATAAAAAGGCAATTGATATGAAAGACCTTGAGGAAGCTGCAACCAAAGTGAAACTTGGTCCAGAGAAGAAGAGACTGCAATCAGATGAAGATCGACGTATGACAGCCTATCACGAAGCAGGACATGCGCTTGTGAGTTGGTATATGCCACATGTTGATCCGCTTCATAGAATCTCTATTGTTAGTCGTGGGATGGCGCTTGGACACACGATGGTTGAGCAAATTGAAAGGTCTCACGAAACCAAAACTCGACTCCTCGAAATGATTGCAATGATGCTTGGTGGACGAGCAGCAGAAGAACTCATCTTTGCTGAAATGACAACAGGTGCAAGCAACGATATCGAAAAAGCAACAGATGTTGCACGGGATATGGTTATTTCTTATGGCATGAGTGGTCTTGGGCCAATCAACTTTAACGAAGAACGTCGAACTATGTATGAATCCCGAGAAATCTCTCCTGAAATGCAAGCAAAAATTGATTCTCAAGTGAAAGAAATTCTTGACACAGCATACGAAATTTCCCTAACAGTGCTCAAGGATCTTCGTCCACAAATGGACAAAGTGGTTGACGTATTGTTACAAAAGGAAACCATTGAATCAGATGAATGGATTGAAATTGTTGGAGCAAAACAAGACCGTCCATCACCATTTGTGAATGGGTTTCTTAAAACAATTGGTACAAAACATGTAGAGAAAAAGAGTTCATCAAAGCCTCTTAGTCCAGCAAAGGCTTCATAAAAAGTACTATAATTGTTTCATTGTCATTGTTGATTTTAAAGACTGAGGTAATGTAATAATAGCAATCTTAAGAAACCAATAGTATGCAAAAACTTCTTGTTATAGATGGAAATGCAATTGTTCATAGAGCCTACCATGCATACCCACCAACGCTCACAGACAAAACTGGCGAGCCAATTAATGCAGTCTATGGATGGTTTGCCATGCTTATTAAAGTTTTGGAAGAAGTCAAACCAGATTATTTAGCAGTCTGTTTTGATAGACCAGCACCTACTTTTAGAAAGCAATTATATGCAGGGTACCAGGCACAGCGTCCACAAATGGCAGATGGACTTTCAGGACAGATTACCAAGCTTCAGAAAGCACTTAAAGAGATTGGTATTCCTGTGTTTGGAATCGATGGATATGAAGCAGATGATTTGATAGGGACAATTACGGTTCAGGCAAAAGAGAAAGAACTTGATACCGTTATGCTTTCAGGAGATAGGGATTTATTGCAACTGGTTAACGGTCAGGTAAAAATGCTTGCGCCAATTACCGGAATTACAAAGTTTATTCTTTTTGACGCACAAACAGTAAAAGAAAAATATGGAGTAAAACCTTCTCAAGTGAGAGACTACAAAGCTTTAGTGGGAGATAACTCCGATGGTTATCCAGGAGTGTCTGGAATTGGTCCAAAAACAGCGATTGGTCTTCTTGAAACCTATGAATCACTAGAATCTTTATACGAGCATTTAGGAGATTTGCCACAAAAAGTTCAGCTCAAATTGGCAACAGATGCAGAGCAAGCAGCACTGGCAAAAAAACTTGCTACAATTCTGATAGATGCACCACTTTCACTTAATCTAAAAGAGTGTGATATGCAACAGTTTACAAGGGAGAAAGTGATTGAGGTATTTGATGGATTTGGATTTAACTCAATTAAGCAGAGGCTAGGAGTATTTAAAGAAGAGAACAAACCTCAAAAGAACAAGAACACGCCAAAAAAATCTTCTGAGAATCAACTTGAACTCATATGACGTTCACTAGCAGCTATATGACGTCTATTAGTAGCGCCTTTAAGAAAATTACCTAATGTTTGTGCTTCATTTTTTGCCTCTGCAGTACCAAGTTCTCTTAAAGCTGTAATTCTTGCTTTTGTTGCAGCAATAAATTTTTCTCTAATTGCAGGATCAGTTAACACCATTGTTCTGTCTGGAGTTGTAATGTCCCCATTTCCATACATTCTGCATTGTTCTCCTTCTGAAGTTGTATATTCTAAGTGGCGACCAACATCTTTACGGCGACGACTGCCAGTTACAGATCGCTTTTTTACCCTCTCATCGTAACCTAAAATAACTCTTTCTTGTCCTGCTGTCATAGTTTGCAGATTATATGAAGTGTCAATTAAAAAGTCAAATAATCCGATATTTTAAAAGCAGTGTGCCTTGATCATTGAGTGTTTTTATACTCGTAAGCTTTAGATTGACATCCAATTCTTCATTTTCAACAACAGAAGTCCCTTGACCAAATATTTTCGGCTCAATTGTAAGTATTAATTCGTTAACAAGGTTGGCTTTTAAAAATGCAGTATTGAGTGTTGCACCACCAACCAGAAGGGCACTCGTGTAACCTTTTTGTTCTAGGCGTTTTATCAGTTCTGTAGGTTGCTCGTTGGTAAACTCCAATTGGCCAGGGATTGCTTCATGCATATTCCACTCGTGAGGTTTGCTTGTAACAACAATACGAAGTCTTCCTGGGGTATGTTTCATTTGAGGTTTGGCAATTGCATAGGTTTTTCTTCCCATGATAATAAGGTGAGCACTATCAATAAGTCCTGAAAAATACTCCTGATCTTCTTTTGATGTCCAGGTAGGAAGTACTGATGTATTCCCCTGTGTGGTTTTTCCATCAACACTAGCAACCATAACAAGGGTGATTTTCATATGTGTATTATAAAGAAAAGATTGTGTTTTGGCTATGAACGTTCAATTTAGTATAATTGGCAGGCTATGACCAAAAAGAAAACAATCCTCATGGGAGTTTTAAATGTTACTCCAGACAGTTTCTCAGATGGGGGAGTGTGGTTTGGGAGTGTTGAGAAAGCTGTCTTTCATGCCAAACAGATGCTTGAGGATGGTGCACAGATTATTGATGTTGGAGGAGAATCTACAAGACCTGGAGCCGAAAAAGTAATAGTTGAAGAAGAACTTTCTCGGACAATTCCTGTTATTGAGAAAGTTCGTACACTTGGGACCTCTTTTGATATCTCAATTGATACGTATAAATCAGAAGTTGCAAAAGAAGCAGTGAAAGCTGGTGCAACCATTATTAACGAGGTTAGTGGGTTACAAATGGATAAAAACATGCCTGCCGTTGTTGCAGAAACAGGGGTTCGAGTTGTTATTAATCATATGCGGGGTACACCGCAAACCATGCAGCAGGGAGAGATAGTTTACAAAGACGTTGTTGCAGATATTGTCGCGTTTTTTGAGAAGCAAATAACATTACTTATAGAGCGTGGAGTTTCTCAAGATAGAATTATTCTTGATCCAGGGTTTGGGTTTGGCAAAACAGTAGAACAGAATTTAGAGTTAGTTAAAAGACTCGGAGAGTTCGAAATATTAGGATTGCCAATTCTTATTGGTGTTTCAAGAAAAAGTACCTTTGGGAAAATATTACAAGAAGAGTTTGGGCTTTCCGTGCCTGCATCAACAACAGATAGGTTGGAAGCATCCCTTGCTGCAACTGCAGTTGCAGTGCTTAATGGCGCATCTATTGTGAGGACGCATGATGTCTTGGAGACGCGAAAGTTTTTATCGGTAATAGATAGAATAAAGTAATGAGAAAAACAAATATTATCATAAAAGATATTGCAGCTTCATGTATCCTTGGGGTTTCTGAGGAGGAGAGAAGTCAAAAGCAGGTAGTTTTGGTAAGTGTTGTGCTAACTATTGATGGTGAAAAGGCTTCACTGTCAGATACTGTGTCCGATACAGTCAATTATAAAGATATATATCTAAAAGTCATTGAGACAGTTGAAGCTTCTCAGTTTCAGTTACTCGAGGCATTATGTAGACATTTATGCTCGGTTTGTTTACAATACCGAGGTGTTTTGCAAGTAAAAATTTCGGTCACCAAACCCTATCGATTGCTAAAAGCACAAGGAGTGACTGTAGAAATGGAGGAGGGAAATGAATAAACAAAAAGTAGAAAAACTTATTGAAGAATTACTTGTTGAATTCGGAGAAGATCCAAAACGAGAAGGGTTGGTAAAAACTCCAGATCGCGTTGCAAAAGTATTTGAGTTTATTACCTCAGGCTACATAGAGAAGCTTAAAACAGTTGTTAACGATGCAATTTTTACCACAAGCGAAGTCAACAGCATGATTGTTGTGAAAGATATCGAACTCTACAGTACATGTGAACATCATATGCTGCCGTTTTTTGGCAAATGTCACATTGGATATATTGCTCAAGGAAAAGTGCTGGGAGTAAGTAAACTTGCGAGAATTGTGGACATGTTTTCAAGACGGTTGCAGCTTCAGGAGAGATTGACCGAACAAGTAGCTCAGGCTGTTATGGAAGCAGTTGATCCTGCAGGAGTTGGTGTTGTTATTGAAGCACAGCATTTGTGTATGATGATGCGCGGAGTTGAAAAACAAAACTCTGTCATGATGACATCTGCGCTTCGAGGGACATTTAAAACAAGTCTTGCAACCCGCGAAGAATTTCTGTCCATGATTAGGAAGCGTGGATAGGTATGCGACAACTTTTTCCTTTTGCACATAACGGTCTGGAAATTACTCCTACTACAGATCTTCCTATACCACAGAGTGAGAAGGGAGTATTTACCACACTAAAAGTGGTTAATGCTACTCCACTATTTCTGGAAAAACACCTGCAAAGACTTACAGAGCATGCAAAACGTATTGGGATATCGGTTTCACTTTCTGATGTTCCAAACCATATTCAAGAAGTATTGGCAGCAAATAAGACAACTACTGCTGCAGTGAGAATTAGTGTGTTGGAAGACACCGTATTGATTCATGTAACAACCCTTCCGCAAGCTGGAGAGAACGTCTCAGCTGTTACTTATAAAACAAACAATACATTACCAACAATAAAACAGATTGATAGAACAATCTATACAAAAGCACAAGAGTATGCAAAGCTTCATGGAGCAGAGAGTGCTTTGTTTGTAGGAGATAATTTTTTTTTGGAATCTTCAATTAGTAATATTGTTTCAATTGATGCAGATGGACAACTAATTACGCCACCTCTTACAATACAAGGATTAAAAGGAATCATGCGGCAGGTACTTCTTGCAAAAGGAGTGCTTGTAGAAAAAGAGATTCATGTAACAGAGAATTATCCATTGGTGCTTATTAACAGTTTACGGGTACAGGCTGTTACCTCTTTAAATGAAAAAGAACTTCCTGATCCGTCAAAGTTGTTACATAAGATTCAGCAATATATTGCAGAGGAAGAAAAAGTATATGAAGATTCTTATCATAGATAATTACGATTCGTTTACCTACAACTTGTATCAGCTTGTTGGGGAGGTGGGAAAAACTATTCCTACGGTTGTCTACAATGACAAACTCTCTTGGGAGCAGTTTGAAAAACTAGCACAAGATGGTGTTATTATTTCCCCAGGGCCTGGTAATCCAACAAATACAAAAGATTTTGGGATTTCCCGTGAAGTTATTCTCAAGGCAAGGATTCCAGTACTTGGAGTGTGTCTTGGACATCAGGGAATTGGAGCATTATTTGGATCAAAGGTTGTCCACGCGCCTGAAGTGATGCATGGAAGAATAAGTAACATTTTTCATACAGGAAAAGGGCTTTTTAAAGGAATTCCTCAGGGATTTGAGGCAGTACGGTATCATTCTCTTATGCTTACCGGCGTTCCTGATGTTTTTAAAAAAACTGCTTGGACAAAAGACAACATACTTATGGGAATAGCACACAATACTCGGCCATTATGGGGAGTACAGTTTCACCCGGAATCCATTGGAACAGCTTTTGGAAAACAACTTCTCTCAAACTTTATCCATGCAGTTAAAAACGTATGAAAAAACTTTCTTTGTATTATCGAAAACTTACTGGTTGGTATAATCCCGAATCTGTTTTTGTACAAATTTTTGGAGGGAAAGATACTGTATTTTGGCTTGATAGCAGTAGGGTAGAAGAAGGTTTATCAAGGTTCTCTTATATGGGAGAAGCAGCGGAAACAATTTCTTATTCCATAAACAAAAAAAAAGATATATTCTCAATTCTTTCCGAAAGATTGGAAGAGATGGGTTCTCAGAAAAGTGCGTTACCATTTGATTTTGTTGGTGGGTTTGTTGGTTACTTTGGGTATGAGCTAAAGGCTTTTTGCGGGGCGCAAAATAGTTTCTCCTCAGATTATCCGGACAGTCTCTGGTTTTTTGTTGACAGATTTTTGGCTTTTGATCATGAAGAGAAAGAAGTATATGCAGTATCTTTGGCAGAAAATAAGAAAGAGGCAGATGATTGGTTTGAAAAGATACAAGTAGTAGTCTGTCATAATGAAACAAGTTCAGGACCCCAAGATATTGATACAAGCGAGAAGATGCCGAACTCGTTTCGGCATGGAAATATTATTTTTGCTCTTCAGAGAAACCATAATCAGTACCTCAAAGACATTGCTCGTTGTAAAGAGTATTTGAGAGACGGAGAAAGCTATCAGATTTGTCTGACAAATACACTTACTACTCATGTAAACGTGGAGTCTTTAGCGTTGTATAGCGCACTTCGCCGCATAAATCCTGCACCATATTCGGCATATTTTAAATATAAGGATTTTGCAGTACTTTGTTCGTCTCCTGAAAGGTTTTTAAAAGTAGATACAGAAGGGTGGATCGAATCAAAGCCAATTAAAGGGACCCGTAATCGTTCACAAGATGTAAAGGAAGACAATAGATTGGCAGCGGAGCTTTTGGCAAGTGAAAAAGACCGAGCAGAAAATCTTATGATTACAGATTTACTTCGTAATGACCTGGGGAAAGTCTGCGAGATTGGTTCTGTCTCTGTGCCAAAGCTTATGGCAATCGAAAGCTACGCTACCGTGCATCAGCTTGTCTCAACAGTACGCGGGAGATTACGAAAGGAAGTTTCGGTTCTGGAAGCGATAAAGGCGTGTTTTCCAGGTGGATCAATGACTGGTGCTCCAAAGCTTCGGACTTTGGAGATTCTTGAAACACTTGAGAAGCAAGCACGTGGTGTGTATTCTGGAGCCTTGGGATTTCTCAGTGTTAATGGAACAGTAGATTTAAATATTGTGATTAGGACCATTGTGCAAAACGGGAATACTCTATCTATTGGAGCGGGTGGGGCAATTCTTATGCAATCAGAAGCAGAAAAAGAATATGAAGAAATGATGCTTAAAACATGCGCTCTTTTACAGGCAGTAAAAGAAGCTGCTGGTGCGACGTTTGTGAGTGTGAAAGAATAGCATTATGCATACAGTATATTTAGCAATTGGAGCAAATGTCGGAGATAAAAAAGGTAATATTGCAAAGGCTGTGAGTTTGCTGCAAGAGAAAATTTACAGCATTGTTCTTGCTCCTTTGTACGAAACAACTCCTTGGGGATTTGCCGAGCAGGAAAATTTTCTAAATACTGCACTTAGAGGGGAAACAGACCTTTCTCCAGAAAACTTACTGACATTTGTGAAAGAAATAGAAGAGGAAATCGGAAGAGTGAAGCGGTTTACGAACGGTCCACGGGAAATTGATATTGATATCATTTTGTATGAGAGCCTTGTCTACAGTTCGGAGATATTAACTATTCCTCATCCTCGTATGCAGGAAAGAGATTTTGTTTTGCAGCCACTTTCTGATATTGCATCTGAGGAAATTCATCCAGTTCTCAAAAAAAGTATGGAAGAGCTGCTTAAAGAAGTGCCTTCAGAAAACCTTTTTGTGGTGAGAAAAGTTAACGAATAGCAATAATTAGACCTACTGCCATTACTGCCAGTCCGATAAAAAGTTTGGCTTGTACTGGTTCGCCTAAAATAAAAAATGCAGCAATACTTGCAACAATTGGTGTGAGAAGAGAAAACAGTGTGTATTCACTAACAGAAACATACTTTAGTCCTACAAGCTCGAGCCAAAATGCGAATACATTTACTGCACCAGCAACAAGGAGAAACGTAATGCCTGTTTTGATTGTTGAAGAAGTTATTTTCAGCTGTAGACCATGCTCAAAAACAATACTGAGAAGAAGCGAAATGCCAAACAGTACAAACATTGAAATTGCCATTGCAGTAAATGGTTGGATTTTTTCACTACCCTTTTTAAAGAAAGGGAAAATAATTGCATAACTTATTGTTGCAAGAGAAACAATAAATGGTCCGAAGATTTGGTTCATTATGTATAATTGTGAAGTAATGAAATAAGATTTTCAATATCTTTTTTTGAAAGTGAAGGAAAATTTGCAATGCGAATTTGTGTGTCTTTGTATGTTCCATAGCCTTTGCCAAGAATCATTCCATGAGTTTTTAGCTGTTCCATTAACGCTGTTTGATCTTCTCCAACATCTGCAACAATAACCGTTGGAGACCTAAAGGTTTTTTCTTTTACAAAAGCGTTCCATTTCTGATGTGTGTCAAAAAAATCATACAGAAGTGTTGCTTTCTCATCTGTTTGTTTTCTTATTCTATTAATTCCAATTGCGAGCAGATCTTCAAGTATTTTGTTTAAAAGGTACAGGTGGAGAACTGAGGGTGTTTCAGGAGTTTGGTTTTTTTCTGCATAGAATTTTAATGTTGGGAAGTTATGATAGCTGCCGATGCTCACTCCTTTCTTTTGTAGGTATTTTGCTTTTTCAAGTGCTTGAGGACTAACAACCATTACACCAAGTCCTGCAGGAAGACCAAAGAGTTTTTGGACAGAGAAAAAAACAATATCTGCAAATGAAAAATCAATATTTCCGTACGGAACAGAAGAGACCATGTCGATTGCAATAAGTTTGTCAGGATGGTGTTTTTTTATCATTGCAATTTCTTTTGAGGGAAGCATAACTCCTGTTGAGGTTTCGTTGTGTGTAAAGCAGAGGAGTTCGGTTTCTTGAGGAATTCGGGGTCCTGTCGGTCGTTTCCCTCCCGTGAGTGCTCCCTCACGTAGTTCGGTCCGCGCACCCGGGAGCCCTTCCTCTCCCGCCACCCCTTTTTGCATAGATGTTAAGTCAAATCCTTCTCCTAATGGTGCTTCTATTTTTTGTGCGTGTTTTCCAAGCTCAATTGCTGTATCAAAAAGCCTCTGAGAAAATGCCCCATTTACAAAATGGAAAGATTCTTTTTCCACAACATTTTCAATTGTTCGTTCCATTGCCTCTGTTCCCGAACTAACAAAAAAGATGAAGTAATCTTCGGGAATAGAAAGTAGCGTTTTTAGTTGTAAAACAGTTGAGGAAAAGATGTTTTCAAAAGCCTTACCTCGATGAGACATCGAACCAATTTGCTGTTCGATAGCCTCGTGTATATGCTGCTCTAGAGTTGGAAAAAGTTGACTAGGGCCGACGGTAAAGTAAGTATTTTTCATATTTCTTGTCATCCTGGAGGGAGGCGAAGCTGACCGATAGGATCTATTACTAATGGGATGCTATCGCTTCGCTCCAGCATGACAATTCTCAATCAGGAAACATTTTCCCTGGATTTAATATGCCTTTTGGATCAAATAACTCTTTAAGTTGCTTCATCAGTGGAAGAGAAGTGGGATGTTCTTTGTGCAAAAACTTACGTTTACCAATGCCAAGACCGTGCTCGCCAGTAATTGTGCCACCAAGTTTGAGAGCGAAAAGAATGAGGTCTTCGTTAAGTTTGGTGACTTTTTCAATAGACTTTTTATTACCAAGAGTGTAGAGTGCCCATCCATGGAAATTACCATCTCCCATATGTCCAAACATTACTGTTTGGAGTCCATATTTTTGAGACACTTGTTCGGCTTTTTCCAAAAAGTTTGGAATTTGAGAAATTGGTACTCCTATTTCTGCAGATAAAACCCCTATTCCTGGAAGAAGTGTTGAGATAACTGGTCTAACTGCTCGGCGATATTCCCATAAGCGCTTAAGATCTGCTTCTGTTGTATATGTTTCACACGTTATAGCCTGATTATTTTTGCAAAGCCGTTCTATATATTGTATTTGTATCGCAAGAACGTCTCTATCGCCATGGAGTTCGATAAGCAGTGTTGGTTCTTCACGAAGTGATGTCTGTTTGGCTTTATTAACAAGTCCGACATATGTTTTGTCCATAAATTCAATCGAGGCAGGCTTGATGTTTGTCATAAGTACATTAAGATTTGTTTTTGCAGCCAATGCATCGGTTGGAAATGATGCCATAAGTGCAATTTTTGCTTGTGGAAGTGGAGTAAGCTTGAGAACTGCCTCGGTAATAATTGCGAGGGTTCCTTCAGAACCAACAAGTAAATCTTTGAGGTTATATCCTGAAACAGATTTAAATGATGTGCTGCCAGTTTTAATAATCTCTCCATTTGCCAATACAGCCTCAAGTGCAAGAACAGAATCTTTAACCACGCCATATTTTACAGCATGCATACCGCCTGCGTTGTTTGCAATCATGCCGCCAATGGTTGCTAAGTGTTTACTTCCTGGAGCTGCTGCAAACCACAAATTGTATGGCTCTAATTGTCTATCTAATGCTTCACCAATAATTCCTGGTTGCACTTTGACTTGCAGATCGTCAGAGAAAACTTTGATAATTTTGTTCATCGTTGTCATGTTGAGAACAATACCGCCTTTGACTGGAATTGGATTTCCTTCAAGACTCGAGCCACCTCCCCAAGCAGTAACAGGAATTGCATATTTGTATGCGAGTTTGAGAATTTCCGAGACTTCTTTTGTTGTTTTCGGCCAGACAACAACATCGGGAAAAGCAGGGGAGTGAAAAGATGCATCTTTACTATGCTTTTTTAGATCGGCTTCTTTGACTGATACGCGCTTTGGGTTAAGGATTGTTTGTAGTGATGTAATAATGCTTTTGTTCATATGTTTAATAGAGAACTCGTACCCGTATTGTTCCAGGAATACTTTTTAACTCGTCAACAGCTTCTTTACTATAATTGATATTAACGTCAGTAATAACATATCCGATTTCTTCATTTGTTTTTAAATATTGACCTAATACATTGATAGAATGTTTGGCCAAAAGATTATTAATGTGTGCTAAGATGCCAGAAACATTTTCATGAAGATGAATAAATCTGTGTGCTTGTCCTTGTGGAGGAAGGCTGAGTTCTGGAAAGTTAACACTAAGAATGGTATTTCCGGTATTAATAAATTGCATTAGTTTGGTGCTAACAAATTCTCCAATATTTCGTTGAGCTTCTTCTGTACTGCCGCCAATATGAGGAGTTAAAATAACGTTTGATAGGTTTTGAAGAGGGGAGACAAATGGATCGGTATTACTTTTTGGTTCTTCTGGGAATACATCAACAGCTGCGCCTGCAATATGGTTAGTTTTAAGAGCATTTACAAGTGCATCAATATCAACAATATGTCCGCGAGAAAGGTTAAGAAACAGTGATCCTTTTTTCATTGCATCAAATTCTTTTTTTCCGAAGAGATTTTTGTTTGTTTTACTTCCATCCACATGAATACTGACAACATCAGAAATATGCAGTAGTTCTTCAAGCGAATTGCACTTTGTTACATTTCCAAGTGCAAGTTTATCTGTGACATCGTAAAAATACACATGCATTCCCATACTCTCTGCAACAACAGACAGTTGTGTTCCAATATTTCCATATCCAACAATCCCTAAGTTTTTCCCGCGAATTTCAACTGCTCCGGTTGCACTTTTTCCCCATACGCCTGTATGCATCTGTACAGATTTATCAAACACTTTTCGGGCAAGCATAATAATTTCTCCCATTGCAAGTTCTACAACACTCCTTGTATTGCTATACGGCGCATTAAATACAGCAACGCCATATGTACCTGCAGCAGAAAGATCTATCTGATTTGTCCCAATACAAAATGCACCGATTGTCAAAAGTTTTGACGCTTTTCTAAGGACTTTTTCTGTAATTTCGGTTTTGGATCGAATACCCAAAATAGAAATATCTTCAATTTTTTCAAGAAGTTCGGTTTCTGTGAGTGCTGCTTTTTCTGTCTCAACAGTAAACCCTTCGTCTGTAAATTTTTTTATTGCTTCTTCACTAATATTTTCTAAAAGCAAAACTTTCATCTTTGATTTTGGATAGGATTGTGCACGGGGGAGATTGAGAGCATGGAGGAGTTCGTCAAAGTTTTTTATTACCTTATCAGCTTTTGCAATAATGCCTTTTCTTGCAACATTTTCTGTGAATGCAAAAAATGTATCTGCTTGTCCTTGCTCTTTAATTTGATAATCAGTAATACCATCGCCAACAACGCAGATTGTTCCGAGAAGTTTTAATTTTTTTACCACAAGTGGTTTGCCATTTTTTTGTGCCAGGGGATTTTTCGGGTCAAAACCAATAATGTCTCCGTTTTTATTTTTTAAGAAACTATTTGCCAACACATGATCTTTTTTAATGCCAAATGTCTGGACAATAGGAATAATATATTCTGTAAATCCTCCAGAAATAATATAAATTTTATCGGCAAACTTTGTAAAAAACTCTTTGTTTCTTATGACAGAGGGGGAAATATGTTCTTGTAAAAAAGATACAAGTTCTTCAATGTGTTCGTCATTTGGAGTAAAGAGGGCAAGGCGTTTCGCAAGAGATGTTGGAAAATCTATTTTTCCCTCCATTCCGGCTCTTGTGATTTCGGCGATTTCGCGCGTTATGGTTTCTTTTTGAGGATGATGTATAAGAGCGATGCGAGAAAGCTCATCTAAAGCTTCGACTGTAACAAACGTGCTATCAAAATCAATAATGAAGTACGTGTTTTCTATAAGCTTATTATTATGAAAGTAAAATCGTTTTACAAGCTTGTACGAAGATAGCAGTTCTGGTATACTAGGATATTATAGAGACAGCGACGTCTCCTTTTTTATTCCCAAAAAGGGAAAGAAAAAGGAGATTTTTTTGTTTTCATCCTCCTTCGCGTAAAGCTTTGGAGGACAAAGAAGGAGGTGAAAATATGAGTCAACCAAAAGAAGGACAAAGACCAGGACAAGGACAAAAACCTGTTTTGCCATCCTGGCTACAAAATACAGAACAACCTCCAGTAGGTATAGGAGGACAACCATTTCAAGATTCTCGTAGAGACGTGCAACGTGAACAACTTCCTCCATATTTACGGAATACCGTTGGAAATAGGCCAGTGAAAACTAGCAAATAAGACAAAATGATGAGAATCATAATTTGTTTTAGCTTGGTGAAAAAGCTATACTTAGCTCATGGCTAAAAAAATTGCCTTGGTTCATGACTATATTAAGGAATATGGTGGGGCAGAACGTGTTTTGGAAACACTTCATGAAATGTATCCAGATGCACCGGTATTTACACTTGTCTATGCGCCACAATTTTTAGGACCACACAAAGCAAGGTTTGCAAACTGGGATATTCGCTCGTCTTTTTTACAAAACGTTCCATTCAGTTATAAATTTATCAGTCTGTATCGACTGATTGCTCCTTTGGTATTTAAAACATTTAATTTTTCCGGATTTGATGTTGTGATTGTCAGTGCGACAGGAGCGTATTGTCCGAATGTAATTCGGACAAAGAGAGATTCTGGACAAGTCCTTCAGCAAGTTCAGGATAGTGAGCGAAATCGAACTGCCAGAATGACGAAGCATATTTGCTATTGTCACACGCCGCCGAGATATTTATATGGATATGCAACTGCGAGAGAGAAGAGTCAAAATGTTGTTATACAAGCTCTTACTGCAATTATGGTTCATATTTTGAGGATCGTTGATTACTATTCTTCTAAAAATGTCGATGTATTTATTGCAAATTCGGAGAATGTAAAGAAAAGAATTGAAAAGTTTTATAGAAAAGATGCGATTGTTGTGTATCCACCGGTCGATGTTCCACGTTTTGAAAAAAAAGATTCTTCGACTTCACTTCGTTTCGCTCAGAATGACACGAGAGAATATTTTCTTGCTGGGGGAAGACTTGCCCGGCCGAAACACATTGATCTTATTGTGAAAGCGTGTACAGAGTTAGGAGTTGAGTTAAAAGTATTTGGGAAAAGCTTTGCAGGGTATGGAGAAGAGTTAGAGAATATAGTTGATAGCAGTTACCGTCATTCTGGTAAGCGAGAGAATCGAGCGAATCCAGAATCTTTAAGAGATCCTGGACAAACCAGGATGACGAGGTCCTCTATAGAATTTCTTGGGGAAGTGAGTGATGAGGAGAAGTTACAGCTTATGAAAGGGGCGAAAGCATTTATTTTTGCTGCAGAAGATGAGGATTTTGGGATTGTTCCTGTTGAGGCAATGGGACAAGGAATACCAGTTATTGCTTATCGTTCAGGAGGAGTTTTAGAGACTGTAGTTGATGGGAAAACAGGAGTATTTTTTGACGAGTTAACAGTTGAGAGTTTAAAAAGTGCTCTTAAAAAGTTTGAAAAAATGCAGATTAGCAAAGAAGCATGCTACAATCAGGCAAAGAAATTTGGAAAAGAGGAATTTGTGAAAAAGATAAATAATATTATTGCATTGTCATTGCGAACAAAGTGAAGCAATCTCTTTTGAATTCTTTATGGGATTGCCACGTCGCCCTAAGTTTATCGAATGGGCTCCTCGCAATGACAGAGGAAAACATATGCCTGAATTACCAGAAGTAGAAACTCTCAGACGTGGACTTGAGCACTATCTTGTTGGACACACGATAGAATCTGTCGAGCTTCTCCAAACCAAACAGCTGCATGGACTCCCAAAAGACATTGAAGGGGGGAAAATTGTTTCGGTTGAACGTTTTGGAAAAGGGCTTGTCATAACACTTAATAACGGCAAGTCAATTGCCATTCATATCAAACTTACTGGTCAGCTTGTATATCGGGGACCTGATCAGCCAAAACACATTGCCATATCACCAACGCGGGTTGGGGAAGTGCCCAATAACCACACGCACATTATTTTTCATTTAGATAAAGATGCAACATTGTATTACAATGATATTCGTCAGTTTGGATGGTTAAAAGTCATAAAGACAGATGAAGTTAAGGAGCTTTCATTCTTCAAAGAACTCGGCCCTGAATTTCCTTTGGTTTCATATTCTGGACAGGCCAGAATGACGAAGGAGAGGTTTGGTGAAATTCTTGCAAAAGCAAGAACAGCGATTAAACCCCTTATTATGGATCAGAAGAAAATGGCAGGAGTGGGAAATATTTATGCAAATGACAGTTTGTATTTGGCAAAAATAGATCCACGAAGACAAGCAAATTCTTTATCTGACAAAGAAAAAGAAGAACTTTTTGACGCTATCATGAAAGTTTTGAAAAAAGGCTTAGAAGAAGGGGGAGCGAGTGAATTGACATTTGTAAATGCGTTGGGAGAAGAAGGAAATTACCAAAATCATTCACTTGTCTATGGCCATCAAGGGCAGAAATGTAAAAGAGACGGGACAATGATTAAAAAATTTATGCTTGCAGGTCGAGGAACCTACATGTGCTCTTCGTGTCAAAAATAGGCCTATAACTTTACTTTTCTCCAATTTTATCCTATAATATCCCATTATGATGAGTGGGGTAGAAACAGGAAATCGAAAAATTACTATTGTTAATCCAACGCGTCAAACATTGGCACTTTTGGCAGATTGGAATGGGAAACGAGATTCTCTAAAAAAATCAGATCCTCTTTATGCAATGATGCAATCAGGATTTCTTGGTGATGGGTATAAGCCAGAACCTTTGCCACCTGTCCCAGGGGACAGAAGAACAAGCCTTTTTGCTACAGACTATTATGTAAATCCGCATAGTGAAGAGAATACGAGAATGTTGAGAGTAGGGATAGGAGTATTGGTGAACTTAGCCTCAGTATACTTAGGAGCGCAGCCAGAAGATATACGCATGTATGACGACTCACGAGCGATACTTACTTCTATTGGATTGTCTCCTCGAAATCTTGTTCAACCACTTGTTCCATTTACTCATTTTCAGTCTGGAGATATGTCCGAAGAAGGATATTTTGCCGATATGAAAGAAGTAGGGAAAGCAGCGAATATTGTGCTTAATAAAGGGATAGACGATATATGTATGGCTATAGAGCGTCTTTCTCCACAATCGCCACTGAGGGGAATGTATGATAAGATGACGTCTTTACTTACCATGATTGAAAATCACTACGGAATAACTTACGAAACGCGGTACATTAGGAGTTCTTCAAAAGTTGCAAATTTTTTAAATACAGGAGTGAGTACATCAGATGACACATATATGCTTGCTTTACGAACCGCATATCGTCAGGCTAATGGAGATATATCAGAAACTGAACGATTCTTTGAGGAGACAACTATTCCTTCTCAGTTGGCAACATTGTTTGTAGGAATTTTTAATCCAACAGTAGCAGAAATTACAGGCGAAGGGGATACTGTTCTTCCTGAATATGTTGAATTTAATGCACATGGGAAGATGGCAATTGAGAGAACTCGATGGCAAAAAATTTTAGATAGACAAGGAGCAATTTTAAAAAGCACGGATAGGTATCGAACCGGTTGCCCTGCTTTCCCAGAAACAATTCTTTTTATTCAACGATATCTTGCTGCAAACTCTCGCGCAGGAAGACAAACACAACAAGCAGCATAATTTTTTCTTGCAAAGCCAAGCGAGAAATATTATAATACATAGTACATCCGAGTTCTTCGGATTTTCTTTTGAAAATTTTTTGTGAGTCACATGTGAGTCACCTATGAGTCAACAAAATCCCGGAAAAGTAAAACAACATACACGT
This sequence comes from Candidatus Levyibacteriota bacterium, assembly GCA_003173915.1. The sequence continues at coordinate 30,040 of PPGL01000092.1, forward strand.
CTTGGACAATGGTTTGCTACTGCAATTTGTGGAAATGATATTCTCAGTTCTACATTTTATGTGTCTGGCATTGCCATTGTGTATGCAGGAGTACTTGCACCAATTGTACTAGCAGTTATTGGTATTGTTTTGTTTTTCTACAAAGCAGTCTATACAGAAGTCGTTGAAGCATTGCCAACGAATGGAGGAGCATACAATTGTCTGTTAAATGCAACAACAAAAAATGTTGCTGCTATTGCCGGAACAACAACCATTCTTTCTTATATTGCAACAGCTGTATTGTCGGGAGAATCTGCAATCAATTATTTGAATTCGTTAATTCATATTCCAATCATTCCAGTAACAATTATTCTCCTCGCAATTTTTGCAGCACTTGTTATTTCTGGCATTAAAGATTCTGCAAAAGTAGCATTCACAATTTTTTCATTTCATGTTGTTGTTCTGACAGCATTTGTTGGACTTGGTGGATGGTATATCTTTCATGGAGGACAAGTATATTTACTCAGTAACATTACCGCATCAGTCCCGATTGTTCAGCGGCTTGGAGGAATTATCCCTGCACTCTTTTTAGGATTTGCTGCATCACTTCTTGGTGTTTCGGGATTTGAGTCATCGGCAAATTTTGTCGAAGAACAACAACGCGGAGTATTCAGAAAAACGCTTCGAAATATGCTTATTGGTGTTGCTATTTTTAATCCACTCATTGCGTTTATTGCGCTTTCTGTTTTGCCGTTTCATGCAATTTTGGCATCTCGGGATTTTTTACTCTCCGATGCGGCGCATGTGTTGGGAGGAGCATGGTTTCAAACACTTGTGGTAATTGATGCAGTGGCTGTGTTGGCAGGAGCAGTTCTTACCGCATTTGTTGGTGTGAGTGGACTTATTTTCCGTATGACAACAGATGGATGTTTTCCAGATGCTTTGGCAAAAGAAAATAAAAATGGATCATATCCATATATTGTTATCGCGTTCTTTTTATTATGCTCGTCAATTCTTCTTGCTACAAAAGGAAATCTTTTGTCACTTGCAGGAGTGTATACAATTGCTTTCCTTTGCGTTATGACACTGTTTGCTTTTGGAAATCTTATTATGAGGGAAACCAGAAAAGATTTAAAACGAACCTTTCATGCGCCACTTGTTTTTGTCATATTAGCATTTCTTTCAACAGCAGCAGGAATTATTGGCAATATCAAACTTAGTCCTGAGAATCTTGGATACTTTTTATCTTATTTTCTTCCTTCAATTTTACTTGTATTTGCAACAATTTATTTAGATTATGTACTGCAATTTATGATGAGAATTACAGAAAAAATTCCCTTTGTTTACAAAAAAATATCTCAGTGGTATCAAGATATTACAGGGGAGGGAACATTTGTTGTTTTCTTCCATCATTTGAACCGTCTTCATGAAATTTTAAAATACATTGATACCAATGAGGTAGGAAAACACATTTATTTAGTACACTGCAATAATAATGAGGAAGATAGACCAAATAGAAATATTGAGAAATTTGAAGAATTACAAACAATCCTTCCTGTGCTTAAAAGAGCAGGGGTCTATCCAGAGTTTACTATAGATCCTGTATTTTTGGATGAACCTTTTGGCCCTGAAGCAATAACCAAAGCAGCAAAAAAATTCAAAGTGCGAAAAAATAGAATTCTGATTGGTTCTATCCACCACGAGCACCCATTTGATTATGATGATTTGGGCGGCGTAAGAATTATTTTCTAAAAGCTTCTGATCTGCATTTTTCCACTTTTACGACGTGTATTTCACAAAAATCTGTTGCTCCTCTTGTTTGGGAAGGTCAAAATATTGTACAATTACAGATAACGCAAAAGCCTATGGGAACAAATTACAAAGATCGAATTATTATGTCTATTGGTGGGTCTCTTATTGTTCCCAATGGAGGAATTGCAACACAATTCCTTACCAAGCTCAATAGCTTTGTGAGAACACAACTGGCGGAGAAACCCTCTCGCCAGTTTTTTTTAGTTGCAGGAGGTGGCGCAACAGCAAGACACTATATTGATGCGGGACGAGATGTTGTCCATCACGAACTTTCTCGCGACGACTTAGATTGGCTTGGCATTCATTCGAGTCGCCTCAATGCTCATCTTATCCGCACGATTTTCCGAGACATCGCCCATCCATATATTATTAAACACTACGAAATTATCCGAAAAGTCACAGAGCCTGTTGTTGTTGCGGGAGCCTGGAAGCCAGGATGGTCTACAGACTATGATGCAGTGCTTTTGGGAGAGGATTATGACGTGCCAACAGTACTTAATTTAAGTAATATTCCCCAAGTCTATGATAGTGATCCAAATAAAAATGCAGATGCAAAACCAATCGATAGAATGACATGGACAGAATTTAGAAAAATGGTAGGAGATGAATGGATTCCGGGAATGAATGCACCTTTTGACCCAATTGCTGCAAGAAAAGCACAGGAAGTAGGTATTAAAGTTGTCGTTATGAGCGGAGAAAATTTTGAAAATGTAGAAAATTACTTTCAAGGAAAAACCTTTGTTGGGACAGTGATAGAATAGCAGTATGAATAATGAATTATGCAGTATGCAGGCGTAGTTTTCTTGCATAATTCTTAATTCTTATTGCATAATGCAATAATGTTACGCACTTTGGTTCTTCAACACTTTCGAAGTTACACTCAAAAGAGCTTTTCATTCAATCCACAAATGACTGTTATTGTTGGTCCTAATACAGCAGGAAAAACGAATTTAGTTGAGGCTATTATGCTTTTGTCCACAGGAAAAAGTTTTCGCGCAGAAAAAGATATGCATATGATTTCATTTGGGCAGGATGTTGCACATGTGCAGGGACTTGTTACGGAAGAAGTAGAGGAGACTTCAGGAAACAAAGTGAAACTTGAAGTAACAATTGCACAAGGAGAAGCAGCAGGAGGAAGATTTATCAAAAGATTTAGTGTCAATGATGTTGGAAAGTCGAGAAATCACTTTGTTGGCAATTTACCTGCAGTGCTTTTTCGCCCGGAAGAACTCGATATTATTGTTGATGGACCATCGCTTCGTAGGAATTTTTTGGATAGCATTCTAGAACAAGTGGATGCAGACTATAGAGTTGCGAAATTGTTGTATGACAAAGCGCTTCGGCAGAGAAATGCACTGCTTGGGATTGCGAGGGAAACAGGTATTCGAAATACCGAACAATTTAGCTATTGGGATAATTTGCTTATTACCAATGGACAAATCATTACACAAAAACGGCAAGAAGTTATTGATAGTATAAATATTGCTCCAAAAGATATTTTTTCCTTTACACTTCATTATGATAAGAGCACAATTTCGCAGGAAAGATTGTGGCAATACAAAGATGCAGAAATAGGTGCAGGGGTAACACTTGTTGGTCCGCAAAGAGATGATTTTTACGCTACGATGCCAACATCTGCTGGAGAGCAAGACGCACGAGAATTTGGCTCTCGTGGACAGCAGCGGTTAGTTATTTTACAACTAAAATTGCTCCACCTTTCTTTTGTTGAGTCTCGTCTTGGAAAAAAACCACTGCTTCTGCTTGATGATATTTTCTCAGAGCTTGATGAGTCGCATATTCGTCTAGTGCTAGAAAAAGTTTCTGGGCGCCAAATTATTCTGACAACAACACATAAGGAGTTTGTTGAGAATTTGCCTCTTAAAAAATCTGCTATGATAGAGTTACATAAATAGCAATCTTGCAGTAGGAATTATGAATTATGCAGTATGGTTTCTTGCGTAATTCGTAGCTGCATATTGCATACAGCATTATTTATGAAGTATTTTGACGAAAACGATCTAAAACAACTTTATATTCCATCAGAAAATTCGCATAAGGGTCAGAATGGCAAACTGCTAATTATTGGAGGATCAACGCTTTTTCATGCAGCATCATTGTGGGCTCTTACTATTGCATCTCGTGTTGTTGATATGGTGTTTTATGCATCCATTCCTGAAAACAATGCAATTGTTCATGAAGCAAAGAAAGAATTTCGAAATGGTATTGTAATTCCGCGCGAACACATAGAAGACTACATTGAGGAAGCAGATGCAATTCTTATTGGTCCAGGAATGGTACGATCGGAATCAAGAATTAAGAATCAAGAATTAAGAATTAGTAATCTTTCACAAGTGGAAAAAATAAAAGATGAGGGGGCACAAACGTATTTTATTACCGAGTATCTTCTTCGGAAATACCCCAACAAAAAATGGGTGATTGATGCAGGAGCACTCCAAATGATGGATCAACAGTGGCTTTTGCAGGTTGGACCAACAAGTATCCTGACACCACATCCAAAAGAATTCTTCCGACTTTTCCATATGGAAGCAACGCCAGAAACAATTCTTTCAATGTCTCAGATGTACAAAACAACAATTTTGGTAAAAGGACAAACAGATATTATTTGTTCTGGTACTGAATCTGTTGCAATTAGTGGGGGAAATGCAGGAATGACAAAAGGAGGAACAGGGGATGTATTGGCAGGACTTGTGGCAAGTATCTATACAAAAAATGATGTTTTTCTTTCTGCAACAGCAGCAAGTTTTTTTAACAAAAAAGCAGGGGAGAAGTTATTTGAAAAAATGGGATTGTATTTTAATGCTTCGGATTTGGCCCTGGAAATACCTGCGGTGATGAAGCAGTATTTGCTGGAGTGTTAAGGGTTAAGCCGGTCGGTCGGCAGGCATTAAGCGTAAAGAGAATTGTCATTTCGAGTGAGTGTAACGAATCGAGAAATCTCATACAAAGTGGTTTGGGAGTAGGCTTGTGTATCAGATCCCTCGGCTTGGCTTGGGATGACAAACATTACAGTTTGGCGCTTTTTTATTGTTCAAACTTTTCTAAAATCTTGGAGAGTTGAAGGGTTACTGCAACAGCAAGGGAGGTTACAATAATTGCATACAAGAAGAGTGAATACAGTCCTCCTGCAGGGAAATATTTTCTAATATAGTCATTCACAAATGCTTGAATAACATTATTCCATGCTAGGGCAGCGACAAGTCCTAGACCACTTGTTGCAAGGCTAAGCATTTGTCGAATTACTTCGACTGTAAAGCGTTTTTGTTCTCTTTTTACATTTTCTCCAATCGTTTTTGAAGCCATGGTATAATTATAGCATGTCTAGGAATTAGGCACGAGTGATCCATTCATTATTTGTTATTTATTATTAATTATTTGAGATGTATAGTCCGCAATTTACCATTACCAACACAGTTCTCAAACATATTGGTATTGTTGAGGCAGCGCGCGAAGTGATTCAACATGCTCCGCTTCTTCCTTTTTACGAAAAGAAATTTCAAACAGAGGCACTTGTCAGGTCTGTCCATTTTGGAACCCACATCGAGGGAAACGAGCTGAATTTATCTCAAGCAGAACGCGTCATTTTAGGCCAGCAAGTTGTTGCACGGGAGCGTGATATTCAGGAAGTCATTAATTACCGTAAGGTTATGGAACAAATTGGCGAGTGGGGAAAGCCTGTGAAAGAGAAAGATAAAAAAGAAAAAATGGAAGTAACAGAAGAGCTGATTAAAAAAATGCACGCAGCAACTGTAGATAAAATTCTTCCTCACGAAACATCTGGAGTATATCGCAAAACACAAGTTGTTATTAAAAACAGCAAAACAGGGGAGGTAACGTTTCGTCCACCACTCCCGCTTGCTGTTTCGTACCAGGTAACCGATTTAGTTGACTATATAAACAATACAAATAAAGAAGATATGCATCCTGTGCTCAAATCTGGGACAGTCCATTACGAGCTGGTGCGTATCCATCCATTCATCGATGGAAATGGTCGGGTAGCACGGGCGCTTTCAACCCTCATTCTTTTTAGCGAAGGGTATGACATTAGAAAGTTTTTCTCTCTTGAAGAATATTTTGATTCGGACGCTGCACGCTATTACGAAGCGCTACAAAGTGTTGAAAAAAACGATGGCAACCTGACTTCTTGGCTTGAATACTTTACAGAAGGTTTGGCTGTAGAACTTACTCATATTAAAGAGAAAATAGAGTCTGTATCAGTTGATGCAAAAATAAAACAAAAGCTTGGTGGAGAACCTCTGATGCTTTCTGATAGGCAACTGATGATTGTTGAATACATTCAAAAAAATGGGTATTTGGAGAATAAAGCATTTAAAAGTATGTTTCCAATGCTTTCAGAAGACAGCGTGCTTCTTGAAATCAAGCAGCTTATTACAGGAGGAATTATCCGAAAGCAGGGTGTGACAAAGGGTGTTAAGTACGTGATGGCATAGATCTTCTTTGTTTACAGTACTATAGATTTCCAACAAATGTATACTCGTCGGGTTGTTCGAGAATACCTCCAAGTCTATTGATAAGTTCAAAAATATCTGCTTGAGATAATATGTTAGAAGGAGCGTATAAGTATGAAGTCCGAATAGGTTTTGGTTGTCCGTCGTTCCACTGAGCACTTCCTAACGCACGAATTCTTGCATTTCTTCTATATTGTATGTCAACTTGGAGCTGCTCTGGATACTCCTTACTATCTGTACTTTGTGTAATTAAATGAATTGTTTGAAATTGCTCTTGCGATTGAAATCTTACATATCTTCTTGGTTTGTATAGAGGTGGATATACATTTACTCTTTGTGATGCAGTAACGAAACCTTTAAAAAGTCCTTGCCATACCTTATGTTCTGCGCGTCCAAGACCAAGATGGAGTACTTCCATAAGAGTTGAGTAAACCTAAAGAATGTTAAAGCTGTGTGATATCTTGTTTGTATTTTATTGAGAATTTGACAAGGCAAGCAGTGAGTGGTATTATAGGCTTTCTAATATGCCTAATCCGGAATTTACATACCCCGATGGAAGCTATGACTTATTAGCCTTTCAGAAGGCTTATCATGAGCCAGAAACTTTCACTGATCAGACTCTTCAAACTGAGGAAGATAAAAAAATTAGGTTTATGCGGTTTCATCTCTCTGGAGAAGAAAGACTCATATTGTGGGGAAATTTAGATGGGATAGACCATGATGAAATGTATGGTTTATTAAAAGAACGAGCTGGGGGTCAAGCATTTGCAGTTGATGATGCTGGATATGTAGAGTTATTAGGCGCTCGAAGAGGTAGAGATGGAGTTCTTGCGGAATTTAATGAGATTGATTTTGTAGATAAATCTAAATTGTTAGTGGATTTTCGTAAACTATTAAAGCCGTTAGGCACTCAAGAAGGAGATGCAGCTCGGGATAGAACATTTGCATTTGCCAATGAAATAATTCAAAAAGTACCTCTAGATGCTGGTAGTCGTCGGAAACTTCGCATTGCCGATCCGAGAAGAAGTAGAAGAGGATAATTCGTCCGCACATGGCTCCTCAACAACCTATAAGCCTATATTGTAAACTCTAAAGACTTCCTGTATACTCGTCCATATGCCAGCGGAACGAGGAGATGGTGGGAAAGATAAAACACCAAAAAAACAAAAACCAGCGGAGGGAGTACACAGGATATCTGTATTAGGAGCAGGGGGCTCAGCTGATACAGGGGCAGTGGAAAGTCCAGAAAAACGTACAGAAATTGAAAGTCGTACAAAAATTACAAGTCCTTGGATTACCTTATCTATATCTGAAGCAGTCCATTTGGAGCGGCACGATGTCCTAAGATGGCAAGCGTTACTTAATGGAGCATATGCATTAAAATCTTTTACAGAGGAATTTCTACATATAGAACAGCGTCACCTAAATCGTGAGATATTGAAGGATCGATTGAGTAAAAGAAGGGACAGAAAGGTCAGAGGGCTACCATACGAAGAAGTAAAGCTATTCGGAGAGGCATCCAAAGCATATCGTGCGAAGTATATCACAGAAGTACAAAATACAGATGGGGTATCACTTGCAACAATAATGGCTCAGACTGCCTTAAATTTAACGGCTATATACAAAGATTTTGCTGATATTTGTTCGGGAACACATAGTGTTAGTACATACAACAAAGAATTAGGAAAAGAATTAACAGCAGATGAAAAATTTGATCCTGAAGCCTGGTCTGCTATTGCTGCAAAAATGAGTGAATATGCGAGTAGACGACAAGCTTCAGATGATGGAAAATCAGCAATGGAATTGTTTGAAGATTTACAATCGCGCACAGATATTTCTGTGCCTTTTTCAGGTAATACTATTGCCACTTCACCAGACAAACAAGTTACAGTTACCGTAGATTCAGTAAAACAATTACAAGTGATTGAGGATTTGTTTGCCAGTATCGCACATGATATGAAAGGTCCCATAGGAACAGCAAGGCTGAATGCTCCAAGGATTATACAAGGACGCGTTCCTAGTGCAGAGAAGATAAGTGAGATATTAGGCGGGGGATATAGAGTAGGAAAAGAAAGATGGGAAGAAAAACCGGGAATTTTTGAACATCTAGAAAACGCGTTAGGAATTTTTGAAGATGTCAGTAGACTTGTTATTGACTCATTCCGGCCACAGCTTTTAACGAAAGAGCAACTTAAGGAAATGATAGAAAGTTGGGGAACTTTCCAAATTTTTTTTGCTGCACACGGTGAAGAAGTAGTAAACCCTGAAGAAGTAGAGAGTAAGAAAATTCCAGGTTCTGTGAGGATTTCTTATGAAACTATGCGTAGGTTATTTCTGAACCTTATGCTTGATGTTGCTCATTCTCATAGTGAAAAGACACGCAGTGAAACAGAAGTAAAGCCGCCAAAGGAAGTAACCAAGAAAACATTGAAATATGAGATTCGTATGGCAACAAGGCAAGAATTACATGCTTTAAAAGAAAAAAAACAAGAAGAAGAGGAACCTGTTACAGGACCACATATGGTTATTGTTTTGAGCGATAATGGTATTGGGTTGCCTAATAAATTATTAGAACTTGGTCGATTTACGCGGGGAGTTGGTGGATATGGTACAAACTCTACAATTTCTTCTGGGAAAATGGGATTGGCATTACAACAAGAACTCTTTGAAGCACAAGGTGGGAAAATTAGATTTCAGAATATTGAGAAGAATGGAGTGGTAATTGGAGCACAAATTAAACTCTTTATTCCAATTGCTGCCTAGGCAGGTATAGAATTGATAAAATAATTTCCCCAAACAACAGAAAGATTATTTGTTTTTCACATACCTCTAATTAAAGATTCACGGAAAAACTTATAGAGCCTATAATTTGACAAATTGTCTATTCGATTGTAGACTTTTGCTATGACAGGTCCGCAAGTAGAAAGACAATTGACCCCGGATCAATCAAAAAGACTTGAAATTCCTCAAGTAGCTCGAGATATTAATATCCTAGCTAGGACTATTACACAATATGTTACTCCACATCTTCCAGTGCTTCCAAGAAGAAATACGAAAAGAGATATTGCTATTCTTGGAATTGGGACTAGAGGGGTACTTGAGATAGGAGCGGTAAGTCTAGCTATAGGGCCAGCTAGAATAACTGCAAATGATATTGATACAATTGCTCTTCGGTTCTCTTCTGGTTTGTGGAAGGACGCTGTTGACTCTTTTGGGGAAGAGACTCCTACGCAAATTGCAAATTCAAAAATTACGTTTGTAGGCAACAGTATTTTTTTTCTTCCCTTAAAAAATCAGGATGTTGTGTTTGCATTTGGGGTACATCCAAAGGATATTGTCGAAGGTACTTCTCAAGAACAACAAGCAGATGGTTCGTGGAAAAGTATTGGGGGAGTAGAGAGAATTATTAATATGGCCAAAGAAGATGGGGGTGTTGTTGTTTTTACAAAAGATAGCATTGGAACAACAGTTGATGCATTAAGAGAAAAGTTAGCTCCAATGGTACAAAGTGGAGACATAGTAATTGAACATGATATACGTTTACAAAAAGGTCCACGCGATGGAGTTGTTCATGATCAGTGGCTTTTTGTTGTGCGTAGAATAAAAAAATAAGTGCACAAATAGCCATATCTTTGCTACAATTAGGCGGATATGACTTTTGCAAAACTAGCCTCATTTTTTGAACGCTTAGAAGCGACATCCTCAAGACTTTCTCTTATCGAAATCCTCTCTGAGCTTTTTAAATCTGTTGAAACCCCAGAAGAAATAGAAAAAATTTGTTATTTAGTCCAAGGGAGAATTGCACCGTTTTTTGAAGCACTAGAGATTGGTATGGCAGAGCGTACTGCTGCATCAGCAGTAGCGCAAGCCTTTGGAGTCGACAGAGAGGATGTTTTAGTTGAGTTTGATAGACTTGGAGACTTAGGTTTGGCAACACAGAAGCTTGCGAAAGAATCAAGAATTAAGAATCATGAATCAAGAATTACATTGACGGAGGTTTTTCAAGTGCTTAAGGCAATTGCAATGACATCTGGAGATGGAACTGTTGAAAAGCGTGTGAATCTTCTTGCTGACTTACTGAAAAAACTCGATCCAATTTCTGCAAAACATCTTGTTAGAATCCCTCTTGGCAATTTGCGCCTTGGGATTGGTGACCCGACAATTTTAGATGCACTTGCTGTTGCAAGACTTGGGGATAAAAAACAGCGTCCGTATTTGGAAGGAGCATACAATCGTACGTCGGATTTGGGACTAATTGCGAAAACGCTGTGGTCTGTCAAAAATCCAATTACTGCAGTTGATCATGTTGAGAAACTTGAAATCACTGTGGGTAAGCCAATCAGAGCAGAGTTATGCGAAAGACTTCCAAATCCAGAAAAAACAATTGAGAAAATGGGGGAAGTTGACGTGCAGTATAAGTACGATGGATTTCGTGTACAAATTCATAAAAATGGGAAGCATGTGTCTATGTTTTCTCGAAATTTAGAAAACATGACACATATGTTCCCAGAACTTATTGAAGGAACACTTTCTCAGGTGCATGCAGAAACAGCAATTTTAGATACAGAGGCTTTGGCGTACAATCCAGAATCAGAAGAATTCTTGCCGTTTCAAGAGACGACAAAAAGGCGTCGTAAACATAACATTGAAGAAACTGCAAAGCAGCTGCCACTGAAGGCATTTGTTTTTGATATGTTGTATAGAAATGGGAAATCGCTTATTGACGAGCCACTGACCAAACGTTTGGAGATTCTCAAAGAGACTATCAAAACAGATCCTTCGGCAGATTCAGGACAAGTTCTTATTCCTGCACAAACAAAAACAATCAAGGATGCAAAACCTTTAGCACTCATGCTTGATGATGCAATTACCAAAGGTCTTGAAGGAGTTGTTGTAAAAAAACTCGCGAGTCCTTACGAAGCAGGTGGGAGAAATTTTAATTGGGTTAAGCTGAAAAGACATCAGGCAGGGGAGCTGAAAGACACGATAGACTGTGTTATTTTAGGCTACATTTACGGAAAAGGAAAACGAACAGCATTTGGCGCTGGCGCGCTTCTTGTTGGCGTGTATGACAAGAAAAAGGATGTTTTTGTAACGGTCAGTAAAATTGGCACAGGTCTTTCTGATGAAGAGTGGAAAAGTATTAAAGAGCGAACGCATGGACTGGAAATAGATCACAAACCTGCTCGTGTTGATTCATTAATTACGCCATCTGTGTGGGTAAAACCAGAAATTGTCATAGAAGTGTTGGCAGATGAAATTACCAGAAGTCCGATTCATACTGCTGGATCAGTCATAAATAGTGAGGTCAAGGAACCAGGATATGCGCTTCGATTTCCCCGATTAGTAAGTTTTAGAGATAAAGATAAGCAGGCGGAGGATGCAACAACAGTTTCGGAATTGATAGAAATGTTTGAGTCTCAAGGAAAGAAATAGTTCATACTTCAGATAACCAACAGATATCTTTATTCTCATAGTTTTTCTCAATCTATTTGTGCTACAATTTTGTCCATGCAGGTTGTTGCAGATTTACATCTTCACTCAAAATATTCTCGTGCAGTATCTCCAAATATGATGCCACCAATTATGGCATCTGTTGGCAAACAAAAAGGCATTGATTTACTGGCAACTGGAGACTGGACCCATCCGCTATGGCTTCGAGAAATAAAAAATTATCTGACAGAAGCAGAAGAAGGAGTGTATAAAATCAAAAACCCAGGACTAAACCAAGAAAAAACACGCTTTCTTCTTTCTGTTGAAATTGCGAGTATTTATTCGCAAGGAGGAAAGGGAAGAAGAATTCATAATCTTGTGTTTGTCCCTTCATTTGAAACCGCAGAAAAAGTAAATAAAGAGCTTATTAAAAGAGGATTTAACCTTACATCAGATGGTCGTCCAATTCTTGGCATGTCTTCAAAACACCTTCTCGAGCTTATTCTTTCCATAGACGAGCGCTCGCTTCTTATTCCAGCACATATTTGGACGCCGTGGTTTGGAATGTATGGGATGCAGTCAGGGTTTGTGTCTTTAAAAGAAAGTTTTGAAGAGCTTGCTGACTATGTGTATGGGATTGAGACGGGTCTTTCTTCAGATCCAGAAATGAATTGGGAAATTGATGAGTTAAATACTCGCTCGATTTTGTCTTTTTCAGATGCACATTCTCCTGCAAAAATGGGAAGGGAAGCAACAGTATTTGAGCTTGAAGATTTGAGTTATGAGAATATTCGCCAGGCAATTATGAGACCATCGATGGTTAATGGTTTAGGGTTACGGGTTCATAGTAAAAATAATGAACAAATTGCTACTCTTAACCATAAACCATCAACTACGAACCGTGTTTTATATACCATAGAATTCTATCCAGAAGAAGGGAAGTATCATTATTCAGGACATAGAAATTGTGGTGTGACCATGACTCCAGACGAGCAAAAAGCAACACATGGCATTTGTCCTGTGTGTACACGGCATGTTACCGATGGTGTCATGAGGCGCGTGCAAGAATTAGCAACAGAAGATCCACGAGCACAGTCCAAACAGAATACCGTAGGACTGAAATGGTATGTTGATCCAAAAAAAGTACACCCGCCATTTGTAAAAATAGTTCCATTGAATGAGATTATTGCAGAAGCAATCGGAAGCCCTGTCACAAGTCCTAAGGTAAAGGTTGCATTTGACGCTCTGGTCAGCGAATTAGAATCAGAATTTTTTGTTTTGCTCAAAGCGCCTATTGATGCAATTGCCAAAATTGCAGGCAGTAAAGTTGCAGAAGGAATTGAACGCGTTCGGACAGGATCAATTGTCATCTCGCCAGGATATGATGGTGTGTATGGAGTGGTAAAGATTTGGAATGAAAAAGGAGAAGAGGGTTTAGGGAAGAGTGAAGAAGGTAAAGAGCAGGGTGCAGAGAATAAAGAAGAAACAACAGATAAAAAATCACAGCTGGGGTTTGACATATAGTAGCAGATAGCCATCAGCCAATAGTTAATAGCGATTATCCATTCTCCTCTTGTGTTTTCTTCACTTGTCTTGCAATAATAAAATTAGAACTGTCATCCTGAAACAAGTTCAGGATCTTCCAAGGGGTAAGAAGATACCGAAATAAATTCGGCATGACAAATCTGAAGGAGGTGAATACACATGGCTAAAAAATCACAAGGATGGATTATGACAATGGAGGAATGGTTTACCAAGCTCCCTCCACTTCCAAAAGGAGGAAAAGAGGGAATTGTAATGATAACTCCATGGGTAGCACTTATTTTTGGAATCCTTGGAGTTTTGGGTGGTCTTGCAGGATTTGGATTCCTCGCAGCAGTTTCACCACTTATTGCAATGGGAAATGGGCTTAACGGCGCTGCGGGTTCGCTTGTTGGGGCAGCACTGGGTCTTGTTGCAAGTGCAATGCTTTTAGCAGCATTTCCTGGAACCAACAAAAAGCAAATGCGCGGATGGGTTCTGTTATTCTGGTCAGAAGCAATCAGTGTTGTTGCAGCAGCTGTTTCGTATAGCTTGACTGGGATACTTGTTTCTCTTATTGGATTTTATTTATTATTCCAAATTAAGTCGTATTACAAATAAGAGGCAAGTTCTTGTATATAAATACTCGTGCAATTATTTGCACGGATATTTTTTGTGACTTTTGTCATATCTTTATTTGTGTTATATACTATACTAACTCTATGAAGCTACTTGTTGGGCTTGGAAATCCTGGAAAACAATACGAAAAAACTCGCCACAATTTGGGATTCATGGTACTCGAACAATTCCTCAAAGATTACGAACCTCTCAAAGACACTGTTTGGGAAGACAATAAAAAATTTAAAAGCGATATTGCAGAAATTACGTGGCAACCAAGACACGGTGACTCAGAAACAATACTCCTTATCAAACCAAAAACATTCATGAATAACTCTGGTATGGCAGTCAAGCTTGCTGCAGACTATTATAAAATTTTGCCTGAGGATATTTGGGTAATTCATGATGATATTGATTTGCGCTTGGGAGTGTTGAGAATTCGAAATGGTGGAGGGTCAGGCGGGCACAGGGGTATAGAATCTTTACTTCAGATATTTCCTGCAGGAAATTTTTGGCGTGTGCGTTGTGGGATTGGCAGGCCACTTGATGTATACGAAGATGTCAAAGATGCAAAGGGAATAGATGACTATGTTTTGGGAAATTTTCAACACGAAGAACAAGGGAAAATCCGTGACCTGATTAGTCATGCTTCTAAAGCGCTTCAGATGGGCCTTGAAGAGGGTCTTGAGGCGGCAATGAACAAATACAATACAAAGTAAATCTCCTTCTTGCCCGTGAG
>PPGL01000040.1 GCA_003173915.1 Candidatus Levyibacteriota bacterium
AGAGATACTGCTTGTTTTTCTGTTTGACAGAATGTTGCAAGTTTATACATTACTGGTTGAAACATTTCCATGTCTTCAATAACTTTTACTAAAGAACTTGTCCGAGGAGTTTTCTTGTAATCATGAAACGATGCAATAATTCGCACGTCAATTTTTTGATTTTTAATTTCTTCCAAATCTTGTTTTTGTTTTTCTATATCGAGATCTATAAATGTTCTGGTATTAGCAAGTGCTTTTATTAGTTCTAAACGATTTTCAAAAGGCATATGAATTGTTTCTCCATTCTTTCGACGGAAAACAATAATAAGACGATCCTGAAGAGGTGTGGGAAGATTCTTCACTTCGTTCAGAATAACAGGAAAAGTTTCGTCCAGATAATCAACCCACAATTCAAACATATCGTATGTATTAAGGTTCTTCTCAATCGTTTTTTTTGCGTCTTTGAGACTCGCTTTTATAATTGGTAAACAGATTTTTGATTTCATATATTTATTGTCATCCCGACCGTAGTGGAGGGATCTCTGCATCAGCGATCATTTTTAATAAATTTTTTGAGATTCCTCGACTCCACTTCGTTCCGCTCGGAATGACAGAGAGAAAGAATCGCCTTTCTCATAATATCCTCTGGTGCTTTTTTGCCTGTATATAATGCAAACTGTGCTAGTCCCTGATCTAGTAACATTTCCGTACCATGGATAATGGTTGCTCCTTTTTCTTTTGCAATTTTTAAAAGTTTTGTTTCGTATGGTTTGTACACAATATCAAATACAATCTGATGAGCAGCAATTGCATTTTCAGAAATTGGAGACTTATTAGATTCCAAACCAACAGATGTCGTATTAATAATTACATCTCTACTTTTAATTTTTTCGCTGTCATCAATAGATGCATACTCGCATACAAATTCTTCAGCAAGGTTTTTTGCATGTTCAATTGTCCTATTAAAAATACAGATAGTCATGTTTAGTTGTTTGGCAGCATACACTGCTGCTCTTGCTGCTCCACCAGCTCCAAGAATTGCAACTGTTTTTCCTTTGTGATCTTTAAGTGGAGTTGCAATACCAATCCAATCAGTGTTGTAGCCAGTTAGTTTGCCATTATTATTTACAATAGTATTTACTGCGCCAATTTTTTCTGCAACTGTGTCAATACCATCGAGCAGTTTCATAATCTGGGTTTTGTGAGGTATAGTAACAGTAACTCCTCGGATACCAAAAGCTCGGATGCCTTCAATGGCTTTTCCCAAATGTTCTGGTGCTACGCGAGCAGCGACAAAAACAAACTCATTGTCTATTCCAAGTGCTTTGTATGCACTGTTATGCATGTGAGGTGAGAGTGAATGCTCAACAGGATCTCCAATAATCATGCAGATCTTTGTTTTTGAACTTATATTCATATTATTTCCTCCAATTTTTCCATGATTTCATTTGTTATCATACCAAGAGATTTACCATCTGTTGAGACAGTAATATCTGCATGTTGTTCGTACAACGGTTTTCTTAGTTCAAACAGTTTTTTTGTTTGCGAGAAATCTGTCCATAATGGTCTGTTAGATGTATCAACCAGTCTTTTCTTTATAGTTTCAAATGTGGTTGAAAGAAAAATAACAGTTGCATTATGTGTAAGTGCGTCTATTGTTCTGGAATTTGTAATTACTCCTCCTCCTGCAGAAATAATAAGGTCTGTTTTATTTTTTAGAGACTTTGCAACATCGTGTTCGAGTTTTCGAAATATCTCTTCTCCCTGAGTTTCAAAAATTTCTTTAATTGATTTTTTCTTAGATTTTTTTAATACCAAATAATCCATTTCCACAACACTGCTTCCTATTTTTTTTGCCAGAAGAGGAGCAATAGAAGTTTTGCCAGCTCCCATAAAACCAGTTAGCACAATTTTGTCTTTGCGTACTTTCCGTTCTTTTATCTCAACTCCAACTTTTTTAAATTCTTTCCAAAAGTTGGGAAATGTTTTTGTAACTACATCTGGATTATTTATTCTCATTCCCGAAAGTTGTGTTCCAGCAACTGCAAATGCCATTGCCATACGATGATCGTTATATGTATCTATCGTTGCACTGTGAGGTTTTCCTCCGTGAATAATCATCGTATTTGCTTTTATATCTACTTGTATTCCCATTTTTTTAAGTTCTGTGACAAGTGCTGCAATACGATCTGTTTCTTTTACTCGAAGCGATGATATTCCTAAAATTTTTGTTTCTCCTTTTGCAAAAGCTGCAAGTACTGCTAGTGTTTGGATTTGGTCTGGACAGTTTGTCATGTCTACGCTAACAGGTTTCACTCCTTTGCCAGAAATAATTATTCCTGTTTTTGTTTCCTTCATTTCATTTCCCATGAGAGAAAGAATTGTCAAAAATTCTTTATCTCCTTGTGCAGAATGTGGATGTAGATTTTTAAGTATTATTGTTGATTTTGTTAGTGCTGCAACTGTTGCAAAATAACATGCACTTGAAAAGTCCCCCTCAACAATAAAATCTTTCGCTGTGTATGTTCCTTCTACTGAAAATGTACTAGTATTTTCTACAACACTTACACCAAATAATTGCATGACTTCTTTTGTAAGCTCGACATAAGAACGAGAAATAAGTTCATCTTTCACAAAAAATTTGATATGCGCAATCGGTGCAATAAGAAGAAGTGCAGACAAAAACTGACTACTTATTTTTCCACTTACTGCAATTGTTTTGCTTGTTATTTTTTCTGATGTTATTTTAATAGGTGGAAAACCTTCTTTCTCAAGATAAGTAATTTGCGCTCCTGCAAGAGTGAGACTATCGACTAAATCTTTTATTGGTCGTTTTTTCAGTCCTTCCTCTCCTGTCAAAATTTTTTCTCCAGCTGTAATACACGAAAGAGCAATTAAAAATCTAAGTGTAAGTCCAGAAAGTTTACAGTCAAGAATATATGAATTATTTTTAATATCATCAATATTTCCTACAACAAGTATGTCATTTCCGCTTTTTTGTATTTTTATTCCAAGTGTTTTCAGACATGCAATCATTGCTTCTGTGTCATCACTTATCAAGGGATTTTTTATTAGCACAGCATTTTTTGTGAGAGCTGCAAGTAACAAAGCTCTATTGGTAATAGATTTAGAACCAGGTACAGAAATTGTTGGTATACCAGCATGTTTGGATGGTGAAAGAAGTAGTTGTTTCATACTTCAATCACCTGTCCAATTGCATCCTCAACATGTTTTTCAGATACTGTTTTGTTTATTACTCCCTTTCCAATTTTTTCTAAAAGTGTCCATTGCAATACTTTATTACTAGTTTTTTTATCGTGAAGCATTTTTTCTAAGACATCTTGTTTTTTTACTCCCCTAACTTTTGTCGGCAATCCAGCATCTTCTATTGTTTTATTAATTATGTCTAGCTCTTTTTTTGATAGTAATCCATGAAAAAATGACAGGTAACTTTCGGCAATCATACCAATTGCAACAGCTTCTCCATGAAGCAGTGGATTCTCTGTTTGAAGAGTTACTGCTTCTAGTGCATGACCAATAGTATGGCCAAAATTTAATAGACGTCTCTCTCTTTTTTCTTCAATATCTTTTTCTGCAATCTGTGCTTTGATCTCACAGGATTGTGCAATGATTTCTATCATTTCGTCTTTTGAAAAATCTTGTGGTTTTTTTGAGGTAACAAAAGAAAAATATTTTTTGTCTGCAATAAGACCATGTTTGATAATTTCCCCAAATCCTTCAATAAAAATTCGTGAAGGAAGCGTCTCAAGAGTTTTAACATCGATGACTACTGCTTTTGGCTGCTGAAATGTTCCAATAATATTTTTAATATTTTCAAAATTTATTCCAGTTTTACCACCAACACTTGCATCAACTTGAGAAAGAAGTGTTGTTGGAACATTAATAAAATCAACACCGCGCATAAATGTACTTGCGGCAAATCCTCCAACATCACAAACAACTCCTCCTCCGATATTGACGATAAGAGAAGATCGATCACAATTTTCTTTCAGAAGTTCTTTCCAGATATCCTCAGCTGTATCAATTGTTTTTGCTCTCTCTCCAAATGGTAAGACAATCATATGTGCTTTTTGACAAAAAAACTCAGGCATATTTTTAAGAAGTACCTTTTCTATCTGTTTGTCAGTAATAATAAATATGTTTCCATAGATAGACATATCGACAAGTTCTTCTATCTTTTGCAAGATATCAGAGCCAATAAATATTGGGTGTGTTTGTTGTTCTTTTATGGTATGTAACAATAATTTTTTCATATGATAATTGGTCTCATTCGTTTAGTCGACAATGATTTTACCAACTGCTTATATTGTGCCCATGTCAGCTGCTGATTTGCATCTGATAGCGCTTCCTTAGGGTTAGGATGTACTTCCACAATGTATCCATCAAAGGAATATGCATTTGACTCCTGTGCAATATGAAAAACTTTCTCAACACTGCCTCCCGTATGAGATGGATCAAAAATCATTTTAAGTCCTGTTTTTTCTTTCATGCGCATTGCCATATCATAGTCCGGGACATTTCTATACGCGTGAGGATTGTATCCCATTGGCGCAAATCCCCTGTGGCACAAAAGAAAATTTTCCGGTTTAATTCCACCATCAAGCATGTGTTCGACAATTCCCTCCCAATGTTTTTCATTATGCCAAATTTGATTTTTTGCCATAACATATACCCTTTCGTCTTTTGCAACAATGCGTGCAATTTCTCTTTGAATGTAGTGGTTTTGGTTTCGTGCTCCAATCCAAAGGAGTAATTTGCCACTGCCCAAAACTGGCAAAACCTTTTTCATGATTGCTTTTGCGTGTTCTGGGACCATAATTTCTGTTGAGGGATTTAGTCCCATTTTGGCAGCCTCAACCATGTAGGGAATTCCCTCTTCTCCCATTCCTTCAAAACCAGGTTTTGTTCGAGGTTTCCACAAACTTAGCCGTACAAAATCTACCCCTGCCTCTTTTGCTGCGGCCAGAGATAATTTTACCTGTGCGTCATTTTCGACTGCACATGGACCTGCGATCATAAGTTTTCTTGTTAATTTCTGCATATTCATATGTTTTTAGTCATAAAAAAACCTCCCATTTGGGAGGTGCTGCTTGTGTGTATGGTTTTATTTACGCACTAAGCGACCCTCCCGCAAGGGGGGTAAAATAAAACCAAAAATAAGCTTTGTTGACTATTTTCATAGTAATTTAATTATTGCATGTTTTTAAGAAGTTGTCAAACGATTAAACCACCCTGCAATCCGACGGGAAATAAATAGCATTTCTTCAAATTCCCATGCAAATTCGTTTGCCTGAGCTTCATTGAATATACCACTCTGTGGTCTGTCAATAGGCTCTTGCGTAACGCTTCGACTCCTTCGATCAACTGTAAACAATCTTTCTCCGTGAATAAAAAATCCTTTATCCTCATATTGATCATTTGGATTTGATCCTGCTCTTCTATAAGCTTTAAAGGCATATTCTCTACCACTAGTTCCTGGACCGCCATCAAGAGGATTCGCTGGTGTATAGCCTTGTGTTTTTTCACGTTGTTTTCTTGCACTCTCTTGGTTTTTCCACATGACCTGTTCAGGGCTCGGTCTAAGAAAAGATCCTAAAATTTTCATACACATTACTATATCATATTTTTGCTTCTCGAACAACTTTTATTTGCTTCTTTTAGCTGTTAAATATATAATGTGTCTATGCCTGATTTCCGAGCTCGGCGTAAACGATCTAGCTTCAAATTTTCTCTTTCCCTCACTAGTTTAAGCAAAATTAGTACCTACTTTTTCTATGGACTAATTGGATTTGTTATTTTGATTGTTATTGCATTTATTTGGTACGGAAGGGATTTGCCAGCTCCTGGGAAACTTATCAATTTACAACAAGACCAATCAACAAGAATTATGGATAGAAATGGGAATCTTCTCTACTCTGTCTACCAGACGCAAAATAGAGTCTATGTTAACTTAGTAGATATCCCCAAAAATCTTCAAAACGCGACAATTTCTATAGAAGATAAAAATTTTTACAAAAGTAGTGGTTTTTCTATGACTGGCTATCTTCGTGCAATTCGAGACATTATCTTACTCAGACGCGTTAGTGGAGGGTCTGGACTTACCCAACAGTTAGTGAGAAATACACTTATTACTTCCGAGCGAACTCTTCCTCGTAAAATTAAGGAATTAATTCTTTCTATTCAGGTAGATAAAAAATATACAAAAGATCAAATTTTAGAAATGTATTTGAATGATGTTTCATATGGTGGAGCAAATGTTGGTGTAGAAGCAGCAGCAGAATCATATTTTGGTAAGCACGTAAAAGATTTGGATTTAGCACAATCTGCATTTCTTGCAGGATTACCACAAGGGCCAAGTTTGTACTCTCCATTTAGTGGGAATAAATATTATCTTGATCGTACAAAAGAAGTGTTAGACAGTATGGTGGCCAACGACTATATTACACAAAAACAAGATGATGCAGCCTTTACAGAGATTAAAAACACAAACTTTAGTGAAGGAAATCTTTCTATAAAAGCACCTCATTTTGTTATGTATGTCAAACAGCTTCTTGAAGATCAATTGCACTTTACCGATCAGGAGGTAGAAAATGGTGGGTTGCAAGTTACCACGACGCTTGATTATGCAATAGAGCAAAAAGTGGAAGATATTGTAAAAAGTGAAGTCGACAATCTTAAAACGTATCATGTAGGAAATGGTGCTGCTGTTGTTACCAATTCCAAAACAGGAGAAGTACTTGCAATGGATGGAAGCAAAGATTATTTTGGAGATCCTCAGCCAGCAGGTTGTACACCTGGGAAAAATTGCGTTTTTGATCCAGATGTAGATGCGGCGATTTCAGCAAGACAGCCAGGGTCATCGACAAAGCCTATTATGTATGCAACTGCATTTGAAAAAGGATACACTCCAGCAACAACAGTTATGGATGTAAAAACAGACTTTCCAACAAGTGATCCAACAACTCCTATTTACACACCTGTTAACTATGATGGTAAAGATCATGGGCCACAACAAATTCGTTTTGCCCTTGGAAATTCTCTTAATGTTCCTGCGGTAAAAATGCTTGCAAGGGTTGGGATTAAAGACTTTATGCAAAATGCCTATAATATGGGAATTACTGATTGGAATCCGACCCCAGATACCTTAGCGCATGTTGGGCTTTCTCTTGTTTTGGGAGGACGTGAACTGACCTTATTACAAGAAACAACAGCATACGGAGTTTTTGCAACTGGAGGAATTCGACAAGATCCAGTGTTCATTTTAAAGGTCACCGATGGAAAAGGAAATATATTGTACCAGTGGCATCCAACCACTGGACCACGAGTGATGCCGCAAGACATAACATTTCTTATTTCCCATATTTTGCTTGATAACAATGCTCGTATGATGGATTTTGGTCCAAATTCCTGGCTTGTTGTTCCGGGAAAAACAGTAAGTGTCAAAACAGGAACAACCGATGATAAACGTGACAACTGGACTATTGGGTATACGCCGTCATATGTTGTTGGTGTGTGGGTTGGAAATAGCGATAACGAACCAATGAATCAGGCAATTTCTTCAGGAGAAACCGGTGCATCTCCAATTTGGAATAAAATTATGACTGCAGTACTTAAAGGAAAAGCAGACGAGGCTCCACAAAAGCCAGATGATGTTATTGCAATGCCAATTGATGCTCTTTTTGGTGGACTTCCTGTTGATGGGCAGCCAACTCGTGTTGAGTACTTTATTAAAGGGACCGAGCCAACAACACCCTCTCCCTGGTATAAAAAGAAAGATGACAAAACGTATTATGTTGTTCGCGAAGATGATCCTGTTTCAACAGATGGGCAAAATAGATGGCAAGCAGGAATTGATGCATGGATTAAAACGGCCCACAGTGCTGCAGATTGGCAATGGTATCCCCCTAGCGATTTGGTAAATCCTACTCCCACCCCAACGCAATAACAAACAAAAGTAAAAATACCTGTTGACAGAGAAATTATTCGTGTTCTAGTATTTTATTGTATGAAGCATTCCCTGGTGCTCATTTTTCTTCTTCTATTTTTTTGTATTTCATTCTCCTCTGTACATGCTTCGCGCCGTAAAAATCTTACAGATTTTCAAGGACATCCTCCAATTCATGTAGAAAAGAGTCTCCTAAGTTCTCCTTCTGGCCTTACTCCGGATATGGTAAAAAAAGCATACAATTTACCCTCCACAGGAGGAAATGGAACTATTGCAATTATTGATGCATATGACTATGCAAATGCAGAAATAGATTTACAGGTATTTAGTAATGCGTTTCATCTGCCTGAATGTACAGAAAAAAATGGATGTTTTGAAAAACACACAATGGCAGCAAAATTAGCAAAAAATACCGGATGGGATACAGAACAAGCACTCGATATAGAATGGGCCCATGCAATTGCCCCACAAGCA
>PPGL01000064.1 GCA_003173915.1 Candidatus Levyibacteriota bacterium
GAAAAAGCCCGACGTCGATCTTATAGAAGGTTTGTCTCCGGCAATTTCCATAGATCAAAAAGGAACTTCCCACAATCCTCGTTCTACCGTTGGTACGGTTACAGAAATTTATGACTATTTGCGGTTGTTATTTGCACGCGTTGGTCATCCACATTGTCCTATCTGTGGAAGAGAAATTGCCCATATGTCTAAAGAACAAATTACAGAGGCAATATTAAAACTTCCAGAAGATCCAGAGAAGATCCTTCGCTACGCTCAGGATGACAAGAGTTTGAGTAGAATGACAGGGAAACAAGGATTAAGAGTTCTTATTCTTGCGCCGATTGTTAAGGATAGAAAAGGCGAATACTCGGATTTATTCAGAGATTTGAGAAAACGTGGATATAAGAAAGTGCGAGTTGATGGAAAAATTTATAGTACAGACGAAGACTTGGTGTTAATCAAAACCAACAAGCACACAATTGATGCAGTCATTGACAGTATGATTTTGTCTAAAGAAACAGACAAATTGCGACTTTCAAATGACGTAGAACAAGCACTCAAATTGGGAAATTCCGAGCTCAAAGTTGCTGTAATTTTAGATAAAGGGTTTGCCCTTCCTGAATTTCCAAAAGAGATGGAAGACGAGTTGTTTAGTGAAAAATTTGCTTGTCCTGTTGATAATATTTCACTTCCAGAAATCGAACCAAGAATTTTCTCGTTTAATACTCCACATGGGGCGTGTCCGACGTGTAACGGACTTGGAACAGTGTTAACTGTAGATCCAGAACGCGTATTTAATAATAATTTATCAATTAGCGAAGGTGGAGTTTTACCATTTGCAAATACAATGATGCATGATAGTTGGTTTGCTAGGACAATTAAAACGTTTGCCGATGAAAATGAAATTCCACTTAATAAACCGCTGAGTATGATTTCTCAAGACAAGAAAAAAATATTACTGCATGGAACAGGCAGTAGGGAATATACAGTTGTTGGAGAAAACAGATGGGGTCGGACAACAGAAATTCATGAGGCTTTTAAAGGAATTATTGCAGAAGTGAAAGATAGGTATGCCGAGACAGAATCTATGTTTATGAAAGGGCTTATGGAGAAATTTATGCGCTACGAAAAATGCAAAGACTGTAATGGCTCAAGACTGAAAAAAGAAGCTTTATCTGTAACTGTTGATGAAAAATCCATTATTGCTGTTACGGATATGGCAATTGATGATACACTCCAATTTGTTGAAAAACTTCCAAATATTTTTTCTGAAAGAGAAATGCACATTGGTAAGCTTATTCTGAAAGAAATAAAAGAGAGGTTGTCTTTTTTAGTTGATGTTGGGCTTGACTATCTAACTCTTTCTCGTGGTGCACATACCTTGGCAGGAGGAGAAGCGCAGAGAATTCGTTTGGCAAGCCAAATTGGAAGCGGACTGACAGGAGTTCTGTACGTCTTAGACGAACCCTCAATAGGACTTCATCCAAAAGACAATACAAAACTTATTAAAACGCTCAAACGACTTCGTGATTTAGGGAATACCGTGCTTGTTGTTGAGCACGATCAAGAAACAATGGAAGAATCTGATTTGCTATTGGATTTTGGCCCTGCTGCAGGGAGCAGTGGAGGAAATATTATTGCTCAAGGAACACCAGATGAAATAAAGAAAGATCCACATTCAATAACCGGGCAGTATTTGTCTGGGAAGAGAAGAATTAAAGTGGAGAAAGCACAACCTGTGCAAGAACCAATTATTATTTCTGATCTGGATGAAATGGCTCCTGGGAAAAAACGCTCAAAAAGAAAAATGTTTTTTGAACCTTCTCAACCAGGACGTTCTTTAGAACAACAATACCTGACGATTCACGGGGCATCAGAGCATAATCTAAAAAACATTACTGTCAAGTTCCCTTTGCAAAAGCTTATTGTTGTGACTGGGGCCTCTGGAAGTGGAAAATCAACGCTTATTAACGATATTTTAGATAAAGCGCTTTCTCAGCGAAAAGGAGATGGATTTTTTAAAGAAAAACCAGGAGAGTTTCGGCAAATGACAGGAGATGAGAATATTCGCCATGTGTTTACCATTGATCAGTCTCCAATTGGTCGGACGCCAAGAAGTAATCCTGCAACTTATACTGGTGCATTTAATTACATCCGCGATATTTTCGCCTCGACAAAAGAAGCCAAACTTCGAGGATATGGCCCAGGAAGGTTTAGTTTTAACGTAAAAGGAGGACGATGTGAGGCATGTCAAGGAGAAGGACAAATTAAAATTGAAATGCAATTTTTGCCAGATGTGTATGTTCCGTGTGAAGTATGCGGTGGAACACAATATAGCAGCGAAGCACTAGAAATTTTGTTTAATAATAAAAATATTTCTGAAGTTTTGAATATGAGTTCTTTAGAAGCACTCGATTTTTTCTCATTTCATCCAACACTTTCCTACAAGCTCCAAACCTTAGTTGATGTCGGACTGTCTTACATTAAGCTTGGACAACCTGCTCCTACACTTTCTGGAGGAGAAGCACAGCGTATCAAGCTTGCCTCAGAACTTTCTAAAAGAGGACGAGATGCATTGTATATGCTTGATGAACCAACCACTGGACTTCATTTTGCAGATTTAGAAAAGCTTTTACATGTTTTGCGTCGTTTGGTTGATGTTGGCAATACAGTTATTGTTATCGAACACAATTTGGATGTTATTAAAAATGCAGATTACATTATTGACTTGGGTCCAGACGGTGGAGATAAAGGTGGAGAATTAGTTGTTGCAGGGACACCAAGTGAAGTCGCAGAACATCAGACCTCCTATACTGGTGAGTTTCTTAGAAAAGTACTCAATAAATAATAAATAACTAATAACCAATAACAACATAACTAATAACTAATTCATTAACTACTTGCTACAATAGATATAATTATAGTGTCATTCCGAGCGAAGTCGAGGAATCTTTTCAACAAAATTAAAATAGAGTTTTTTAGATCCCTCCACTCCCGAGCTGAGCTCGGTTGGTCGGGATGACAGGAAGTATTTATGAAAAAAATTGTTCTACTTTTTCTTGGTTTTTTAGTTTTTTTCCCCATTCAACCTTCTTTTGCATCTTCTGATTTTACAAGTTCGTTTGATGTAACATATTCAGTTCGGGAAAATGGTCTTGCGCATGCTGTTTTTGTAGGACGTCTTACCAATACAACAAATACAAAATATGCTTCTGTCTATACTCTTCAGGTTGGTTTTCATGATAAAGAAAACATTACAGCATCCGAAAATAATATACAGCTTGCACCAAAAGTTGTAGGCAGCAGTATTCAGGTAAAATTTCCAGTGCATGTGGTTGGAAAAGGGCAATCGATTAATTTTTCGATAGCATTTGATACAAAAGATATTGCAAAACATAACGGAAATATTTGGGAGGTAAATATTCCTGGTATTGCTAATCAAGAGGACTTTAGCGATTTTACCGTACATCTCAATGTTCCAAATTCTTTTGGTGCACCAAGTTATATAAAACCAGTGAGTGCGGGAAGTAGTTTGGACTTTGATAAAACAACGCTTGGTTCGTCTGGCATTTCTATAGCATTTGGAAAATCACAATCATATAATTTTTCTCTTACGTACCATTTGTCAAATACAAGTTTTTTCCCAACTCAAACTGAAATTGCTTTACCTTCCAACACCAATTACCAAGATGTTTCAATACAGCGCATTTCTCCTCGTCCTCAAAATGTCGTTATAGATAAAGATGGAAATTGGCTTGCTCAGTACACTCTTCTCCCTTCACAAAATGTTACTGTTGTTGTAAACGAACAAGTTACAGTATTTTTAAACCCCAAAGAACAAAGATTATCAGCCGAAGATAGACACATCTATCTTACTGAACAACCTTTTTGGCAAACATCAAATAAAGAAATTACAGAACTGGCAAACGATTTAAAAACTCCAGAAGAGATTTTGCAATATGTTGTCAATCATCTGTCATACGATTTTTCTCGTGTTGCTGGGACGCAATCTCGTGTGGGAGCAGAAGGAGTTTTGCAAAAACCAACATCTGCAGTATGTCTTGAGTTTACAGATTTATTTATTGCACTATCTCGGGCTGCTGGTATTCCGGCTCGAGAAGTCGATGGATATGCTTTTACACAAAATCAGCAGGAAAGACCTCTTTCATCTGTAACAGACATTTTGCATTCATGGCCTGAGTATTATGATGATGCACTGCATACATGGGTAATGGTTGACCCAACTTGGGAAAATACTACAAAAGGAACAGATTATTTTTCTGTTTTGGATTTTGATCATGTAGCTTTTGTCATACGAGGTGTAAGTAGCACACTTCCTATTCCTGCTGGGGGATATAAATCTTCCAGTCAACAAGAGACAAAAGATATTACCATGGCTTTTGGAAATGAAATTGATAATACTCAACAAAAAGCAGGCATTGATTTCTCGATTGCTCGGTCTTTTCTTTCTGGTTTTCCACTTTCTGGATCGCTTTTTGTCCGTAGTGCGAGTAGTGAACTTATTCCTTCTCAAAAAATTTATATTACTTCACAAGGACTGACACCAACTTCTCAAACAGTATATACACCTCCGATTCCTCCATTTGGATACGCAGTCCAGACTATAAGCTTTAATAAAACATCGTTTTTGACAAACGACACCAAGAGAATTACAATACAACTTGCAGGAAATACGATCTCAAAATCGATACGTATCTATTCAATTTTTTCTCAAAAAAGTTTTATTATAGGAGGAATTATTTTTGTTATATTCTGTATCATCATATTTGTTGTTGCCGCAAGATCCAGGCGTGTATCAGTTTCTTGATGCATCAGGGAATGTATTGTATGTGGGAAAAGCAAAGCAACTGAAAAATCGTGTTTCTTCCTACTTTGCAAATCCACAATTGCTATCTGGAAAAACACGAGTGCTTGTTGGGCAGGTAAAAAAAATTAAGATTATTCCTGTTGAATCGGAACTCGAAGCTCTTCTTTTAGAAGCAACACTCATTAAAAAATATCAACCAAAATATAATATTAGATTGACTGATGGGAAAGCATATCCTCTTATTCGAATTACTGCCAGAGAACAGTTCCCTGCAGTTTTGACTGCGAGAAGACCTGAAGACGAAAGGTCTATATATTTTGGTCCGTATCCAAGCAGTTCGAGCATGCGAATGGTGCTTCGGTATATTCGAAGAATTTTTCCCTATATTTCAGACAGCAATCATCCAAAAAAAACGTGTTTTTACCACCATATTGGACTTTGTCCTTGTACGCCCGCATTTCCGACGCAGGAGAATATAAAAGCATATAAAAAGACAATTCATCATATCGTTGATTTTCTTGATGGGGGAAAAATTGGAAAGGTTATCAAAGAACTCGAAAAAGAGCGTGACAGCGCAAGTAGCAAAGAAGATTTTGAGACAGCTGCAAAAATTCAAAAACAAATTGATGCAATTTATCTTATTACACGTCCGGTTATTAAGCCGTTTGAGTACGAAACAAACCCCAATCTTCGACAAGATATTCGGAGTCAAGAAATGGAATCATTACAACAAATTCTTAAAGAGAATGGAGTTTGGATTGATTTACCAAGAAGAATTGAGTGTTATGATAATTCAAATATTCAAGGAACAAATCCAACATCATCAATGGTTGTTTTAACAGATGGGGAAATTGACAAATCCCAGTATCGAAAATTTAAAATTCGTAGCGTAAAAGGACCAAATGATTTTGCGACAATGCAAGAAGTGTTGACAAGGCGACTCAACCATACAGAATGGCCATTGCCGCAACTATTTATTGTTGATGGAGGAAAAGGACAAATATCGGCTGCAATGGAAGTGCTAAATAAAGCGTTAAGCGTTAAGCATAAAGTGGAAAAACCCACCCCTGTTTCCCCTCCACTGGAGGGGAATAAAAGGGAAGGGTACGTATTACAAGTTGCATATGTTTCTACCGCTATCCCTCTTATTGGCCTTGCAAAACGTGAGGAAACAATTATCACTCCAGATTTTAGAGAAATATCGTTGCCCAAAAACTCACTAGCACTACAACTTGTTATGCGAATTCGTGACGAAGCACACAGGTTTGCAATTACCTATCATAGAAAATTACGCTCAAAAGCCGCATTTACGTAATTCAAAATATAAATACGGAACAAACTCTTTACTTTCTTGTCACGGTGTACGTATAGGGGAAATAGAGAAATGATGCTGGGGCTTCATCCATAAGATACTTTTGAAAATCTGCATACAGTTTTAAACGAGTTTGTTGGTTAATAGTTTTTCGTCCATCTTCAAGAAGCTGATCAATACGATTACTGTTAAATTTTGTGATATTATTTTCTTGATCTGAGTGCCACAAGGTATATTGATCTGGGTCTAGTGGTTCATTAAAGTTTCCCAAAAACATCTGAAAGGAATCTGGTTTACTGAGAACAACATTCATTTTTGCTCTGACTCCCACGTCATTCCAAGATTTTATAATCTCTCTGGCTACTTTTTCGTATTTTGGTAAAACAGAAATAGTAAATTGAGGAATATTGGCTTTTGTATCTTGCTTGATTGTTGCAAGAAGAAGGTTGGCATGATCTTTGTCAGGAAGATAGAGCGTGTTTTGTTGATAGGCAAAGGAGAGTGGTGGGATAGGAGACAGTGCACGTTCGCCTTCTGCAAAAGACGCAGGTAGTGCAAAAGAAAGTGCGTCACGAAGACTTTTATTGGATAAATCTTTGTCCTGCGTATTATAAAATAGTGTTACCAATTGTTGATAGTCCGTATTTTTTGTTATTGTTGCATTAGGAAAAGATGCAAGAGATGTCTGTAAAAAAGAAATATCTGTGAGTCCAATTGCACTTGAAATATTTCCTAAAACAAATGCAAGTCTGAGAGATTCTTGTGTTGGATAGAATTGGTATACACGCACTCGAAATTGCTGTTTTACGCCAACTTCTGTAAGTGAGGAGACAAAAGTACCGTTAACTTTTATTTCTTTAATCTGCCAGTCTCCATTGCCAATAAATCCACTTTTAAAAACAGGCTTTGATAAAGCCGCAAGAAAAGGTGCATATGGTTCTTTGAGTCGAAAAACAAGCGTTGTGGGATTTGGTCTTAGAACAGTTACATCAGAATACGGAAAGCTAAGCGAATCTGAGGTTACTATACTTCCATCACTAAAACGTTGATTTTGTTTGAGGTGAATAATATATGTTTTTCCGCTATCTTGTATTTCCCACGAAGAAGCAAGGTTTGGCAGAATGTTACCATGGGAATCAACTTTCGTAAGCCCGCGGGAAACATCTTCTAAAATATATTGAGGAAGCGTCTCGACAGTGTATGCGCCAACAACGCCAATTGTTTCTTTTTGTACGAGTGGAAACTTGGCAATAAGAGTAGGAAGGAAAAATTGTAAAATAAAAAAGAAAAGAAGGCCGAAAATAAAAAAGAAAAAAATGGTCTTTCTCCATTTTTTAATGTAGGCTTTTACAAGCCAAAAAACGAGCCGTTTATTTACTGCCATAGTGTTTTAATGAGGTATTACAAGTAGTACTATTGACGTGCAGGCGAATAAAACTGTCAAAACAATTGTAGCGTATATAAGCAGTTTCTCGGCACTTCTTTTACTTCGATAAACCTCACCACTTCCACCAAAAGCCGTTGTGAGGCCTGTTCCTTGCATTTGCAACAATATCGATGCAATGAGAAGGATGGTAATAATAACTTGAAGAACAATAAGTACCACGCCCTAATTATATATATTCCATGAGGGTTTTTGCAAGCTTTTTGGAGCTATGATAGAGGGGAAATTCTTCATTGACCAAGTCTTGAGAAATAACAGATATTTGTTGAGGAAGCATTCCGTCTTTTTGTGTTACATACGTATAATGATACTTTTGAGGAATAGGGATTGTTGTATTAGAATTTGTTAACACAATGTCAAAGGGAAAGGTATCAATATGTCGCTTTATTGCCAGAACATAATCTTCTACAAAGTATCCAAGAGTTTCAAATGGTTTATTTGCTACATTAACAATAAAAATTTTCTTTGCTCGACTTTTTTTTAGTGCGTTTGCAATATCTGGAACAACCAAAACAGGTAGTAAGTTTGTATATAAATCGCCTGGACCACAAATGATGCAATCTGCCTCTAGAATTTGTTCTACGGCTCGTGGCGATGCTTTTGCACCTGATGGGTGTAAAAGAATTTTTTGGAGTATCCGCTTTCCCTCGTATTTTCCAAGATCGATTGCTTCCTCCCCAAAAATTTCTTTTCCCTCAACGGTAAGTGCCGAAATATCAACTGGTGTTGTTGTTGCAGGAATAAAGGTTCCTTTTACATCAAATACTCGCTGAAATTCTTCAATGGCTTTCTCAAAATTTCCTGTTACTTTTTCAAGTGCAACCATAATTAGATTGCCTAGTTTTTGTCCATCGAGTTCACGATCTTCTCCATATCTCTCTCCTGGAAATCTATAGGTAAGTAAATCTTTAATAAGATTTCCGTGATTTGTCATGACAGACATGCAAGAAACAATGTCTCCTGCAGGCATAATGTTGTATAACCGTCTTAGTCTTCCAGAAGAACCCCCATTATCTGCCATGGAAACAATTGTTGTGATATTGGTGGTATATTCTTTGAGTCCTTTCAGCATGTTTACAGTGCCGATTCCACCACCAAGACAAACTATTTTTTTACTTGTTATTCCTGCATTAGCCATATTAGTGCTATTTTAATACCTGAGTGAATTAATGCAATAAGCAAAAATGCAAAAATTGTGTTAAAAGTAAGTGCAGGTACAACAAACCCTGCAAGTGAAATTCCAGGCCACAAAAACGCGTGGATTGAGAATTGCCTGACAAAAAGTGTAAGTACATATAATATAACCGCATTAACAACAATCGTAAACGCACCAAAGGTTATCATATTAAATGGAAAAGCAATTATTCCTAAAATAGGTTTTAAAATTACAGAAAGAATAGAAAGGGTTGTTCCACTTATAAGAAGTGCTGGAAGTCCGCCAAGAATTCTCACTCCTGCAAATATTTGAGAAAGCAAAAAAAGCGAAAACGAGTTAAATGCAATAGACCTAACAATTGTTTTCATTGGGATTATATGCTAACAAATTCGCCAACTTCGTGTCAAACTGGATGTGCTACAATAGGAGCCATGCAAACAATACGATGTCCTCACTGCAAAAAAGAAATAGAAATTTCCCAAGCGCTTCATGATCAAGTTTTGGCTGAACTCTCTGCTGATCAGGAAGAGAAGTTTAAAAAGGAATTAGAAAAAGTTAAAGAACAAGAGCAAGAAAAAACCGCAAAAAAGATAAAAGAAGAATTCAATTTACAAATAAAAACAGCAACAGAAGAAGTAGATGAAGCAAAAGAAAAAAATAAAAAACTCCAGGATCAACTTATTGAACTTACCAAACTCCTTCGTGAGCAAAAAGAAAAAACAGAGCAAATTGAGCTTGAAAATCAAAAAAAATTACTAAAAGCACAAGAAACATTACGAGAGGAAATTACAAAAGTTGTTGCTGAAAAGGCAAGTCTTGAAGTTGCAGAACTGAAGAAAAAACTTGATGATACACAAAAAGCTCTTGAAGATGCCAGACAAAAGTCTCAGCAAAGTTCGCAACAATTGCAAGGAGAAGTTTTGGAATTACAACTTGAAGAATCTTTGTCTGCATCTTTTCCAGATGACAGTATCGAACCTGTTGCAAAGGGCGTTAAAGGAGCAGATATTACCCATACTGTCCGTACAGCACGAGGAAATGTATGTGGCGTTATTTTGTGGGAACTCAAAAGAACAAAATCATGGTCTGAGGGTTGGGTTGATAAATTAAAACAGGATTTTCGAGATACAAAAGCTGATGTTCCAATTATTGTCTCCGAAGCACTTCCTGAGGATGCACGCTCAGGTTTTGGTGTTCGGGATGATGTGATTATTTGTTCCTTACCACTTGCAATCACCGTTGCCGAACTTGTGAGAAAAAGACTTATTGATGTAGCAAGAGAAAAATATCTTGCGCTTCATAAAAATAATAAAACACATGCTGAAAGACTTTTTGAATATATTACAAGCAATGATTTTATTCAGCAACTTAAGGCAATGAGTGAGCTAAGAAAAGATATGAAAGAGCAAATAGATAAAGAAAGAGCAGCATTTGAAAAAATATGGAAAATGCGAGAAATTCAAATTCAAAGATTATCAAGTAGCGCTGCTTCAATTACTGGAAGTTTGCAGGGACTGTTGGGAAATTCAATGCCTCAACTGGACGGAATGGATACATTAGAAATCGAAGGGTAACACAAGTTTTATTTTCAGAAATTCCTTTATAGTCCAAATGTTATTAAGCCTCCAACAACAATAATAATTGTTCCAATAATTCCAATTTGAGCAAAGATATCTCCAGGTCCAGTTTTTGGAATTGGATTACTTGGCTGTTGTGGTGGCTGAGATGGTGGATTGTAATGCCCGCCGGGTGGAGGTGTGACAACTGTTATAACAAGACTGCATTGTCCAATAATTCCTGTACTTTGTCCAAGTTGATCATAAAATGTGACTGTTGCCAAATATGAACCTAAATTTTGATACGTATGAGACGAAGGAACGCTTGCATTTTTACTGCCAAGTGTTCCTCCTTGGGTTAATGTTTGACTTTGTCCATCTCCAAATGCAAAAAGAGCTTTTGTAATAGGATTATCCTGAGAAGATGCACTACCCGTAAATGTTAGGGAATACGGTTTATAGCCTGTTTTTCCTCTATCACTTGTAAGGTTAAGACAAGATGGATATCCAGGTGGAACAGGAGTTCCATTTGGTGGAAGGGTTACTGTTGGAGTTGTGGTTAACACAATTGTTTGAGTGGGTGTTAGGGTTACTGTTAGTGTTGGTGTACCTGTTGGAGTATTCGAAACAGATGGAGTAATTGTTGGTGTTGTTGTAATTGATGGTGTGCTTGTTGGAGTACTGGAGACAGCAGGTGTATTTGTTGGTGTCATGGTTGGCGTTGCAGATGGTCGTATGGTTGGGGTAG
>PPGL01000074.1 GCA_003173915.1 Candidatus Levyibacteriota bacterium
TCCTCGACTGCCTGCCTGCCCGCAGGCAGGACGCTCGGAATGACAGTTGTTATTACTGTACGCTCAATAATTATGGCGACTAATTTAGAAATCAAACCAGAAGAAATACTGTCTCTCTGCCGAACACGGCGCGAAGCAATGGATTTAATTGAAGCACTTGATGAAGTTCTTGTGACTTCATACAAAGTGAACGTTAATTTGCACGAACACATGCGAAGCGTTTTCCCATACATTACCTATGACACCATGATTTTGCTTATTCGCGACCACGAAATTGATATAACAGATGCTCATACGCTTTATAGATTTTTGCATGGCATCAAAGACATTGTGACTCATTTGCCAACAGTTTCTATTTCTCTTTCTTTTGTCCCAACACCGCGCTTTCTGGATAGAATTTCCGGATGGCTTTTTGAGAACTTTAAAGAACCAATGCTACTAGACTTAATTGTCGACCAAGAACTTGGCGGTGGTGCAATAATTGCCTTTAAAGGAATGTACAAAGACTATTCTGTAAGAAAAAAACTGGAAGAACTTTTTAATAAAAAGAATAATGAATAATGAATTAAGAATTAAGATAAGAATAGATAAGAGGTGGCACGGGGAAAGGAACCCCTAAACAGGACCCTTAATGCATGAGGGGTGACGGAAGTCGGGGCGCCCCATTGAGCGCCCGCAGTGAATAGAATGAACGAGGACGTCGAATGGGGCTGACTTCCGGCAGGACCCCGGATTCTGGACAAGCCAGAACAACAAATATTATGGAAACAAACGGACAAAGTTTATACCAACAATACGTACAAAAAATCGGTGAATACGGAACAGTAACCCAGGTGTACTACCCTATTGCCGTAGCACAAGGTCTACCAACAGCACGGCCACACGAGCTTGTGTACTTTGAAAACGGCGCACTGGGGGAAATTTTTAACATCCACCCAGATACGGTTGAAATTCTTCTTTTCTCAAAAGACCCTGTTGCAACAGGAACAAATGTTGCACGGTCTGGAAAGCTGTTTTCTGTTCCGGTTGGCTTTGAACTGTTAGGCAAAGTCATTAATCCTTTATGTCAGTCTCTTCTTCCTGATCCTAATTTTAAAGTTCCTGCTGTAGAACGCCCTGTTGACACAGAACCAACAACTGTTGATGCGCGTGCGCGCTTAAAAGATTCACTCAAAACAGGTGTGGCTGTTGTTGATATGCTGATTCCTCTTGGACGAGGCCAGCGCGAACTTGTTATTGGCGATAGGAAATCTGGGAAAACAGCATTTTTGCAGGCAACTGTTAAAAATCAAATTCAAGCAGGAGCGCTCGCAATTTATGCAGCTGTTGGAAAGAAAAAAAGTGACATCCGCCAAATTCAAGACTATTTTGTACGAGAGGGGCTCATGGATAAAGTCATTATTGTCGCAACCTCTTCAAGCGACTCCCCTTCTCTGATTTATGAAACTCCTGCTGTAGCCATGGCGCTTGCTGAATTTTTCCGAGATGAAGGACACGATGTCATTGTTACCATGGACGACTTGTCTGCGCATGCAAAATTTTATCGCGAGCTTTCTCTTATTGCCAAAAACTTCCCTGGTCGTGATTCCTATCCTGGTGATATTTTCTATTCCCATGCAAAGCTGATGGAACGCGCAGGCTGTTTTAAACATCCCAAAGTTGGCGCTGTAACTATTACGTGTTTGCCTGTTTGTGAAACAGTTGAAGGAGATTTGGCTGGCTATATTCAAACCAACATCATGGGAATGACTGACGGCCACATTTTTTTTGATAGTAATGTCTACAAAGAAGGCCGTAGACCAGCAGTGAATATTCCTTTGTCTGTTACTCGTGTGGGAAAGCAGATTCAGACTCCTGCCGAACGTAGTGTCAACCGCGAACTCCTTTCTTTCTTAGGTTTGTACGAAAAAACTCAGGCACTTTCTCACTTTGGTGCTGAGTTAACAGATCACGTAAAAGTTGTGCTTAAAAACGGAGAAAAAATTTATAAATTCTTTACCCAACCACAAGATATGGTTGTTCCACCAGAAGTGCAGATGGTTATATTTGCAATGATTTGGCAAAGCCTGATAGATGATACCATGAGTATTGACGACGTGCGGAAAAAACTCATTGACGCGGTCCAAGCTAATCCAAAAATTTCAGAATTTTTTAAAGGACTTTGTAATGTCAAAACATTTAATGAACTTCTCGATGGTATAAGCAAAAATAAAGATTATTTACAAACGCTATGCGGAAAAACAACCCAGTCAGCCAAGAGTTAATTGTTGTTAACGATTTTAAAGCCTTAGCAACTGCATATCAGGAAATTTCTGTTATGAAGATGCAAGAGGTAAAAGGGCGCGTGATTCAGTCTCGAAGTTTTTTGGAAGGACTCAATGAGGTTTTCACTGAAGTGAAAGCATCCTACCACAAACAAATAGAACAAGTTGCAAAAAAAAATAAGAAAAAATTCTCAACCAAACTCACAACCTCTGCAATGCAAAAAAATGGAAAAGAAATTCTCATTCTTCTATCAGCAAACACCAAACTCTATGGAGAAATTATTAACAAAACCTTCCGTCTTTTCTGTCAGGAATCCGAGAAAAATCCCACTGCCGAAATTGCCATTGTTGGACATTTAGGCCAAGAAATGTACAGTAACTATGAAAACAAACGTGCTTTTAAATATTATGAAGTTCCAGATGTCAAAGTAAAAATTGAAGACCTCAAGCCACTTATTGCAGATGTTCTGCCATACGAACGCGTAAAAGTGTTTTATGGAAAATTTGAAAATGTTATTAACCAGATGCCAGAAATGGAAATGGTTTCAGGTGAGCAAGACATGGCAGTTGCCAAACAAGAAGCAGAAGAAACCTTAAAAAAGAAAGAAAAAACAAAAGAAAAACCATTCACCTTTTTCTTTGAGCCGTCACTCGAAACAATTCTCAACTTTTTTGAAACGCAAATCTTTTCTTCTATTATGAATCAGACTGTTCACGAAAACGAGCTCGCCCGTTATGCTTCTCGTATTAAAGCAATGGAAGAATCTTTAAGTAACATTAATACAACCATTAAAAAGCTAAAAGCTGCAGAACGTCGCCTTGCCAATCTTGAGGCAAACCGCAAACAACTTTCCGCCCTCGCCGGAGTTTCCCTGTGGACGAAGTAAGCGTCAAGTGAGAAGCGTAAAGCGTACAGTAATAACAATTGTCATTCCGAGCGTCCTGCCTGCGGGCAGGCAGGCAGTCGAGGACTCTTGCTCACCAGAGTTCATAAACTCATGTGTGTAAGATCCCTCCACTCTCCTTCGACAAGCTCAGGATCGGTCGGGATGACACAATTATCTTAACGCTTGCCGCTTTTCGCTTAACGCTTTACAATATCCTTACTGCCTATGCCCTTACAACAAACAAAACAAATTGGAAAAGTTGTCAGCATTCGTGGACAAATTGTTGAAGTTGAATTCTTAGGAGAAAAACCCGAGATTCATGATTTACTAACACTTGAACACGATTCGTCTGTCAGAATTGAGGTTGTTTCTTCTTCCTCAAATACTACCTTTTACTGCATTTCACTTTCCCCTGCGCAAAAAATTGCTCGAGGTGACAAAGTCGTGAATACTGGAAGTGGAATCCAAATTCCTGTTGGACAAGAAGTACTCGGACGCGTTATTAATGTTTTCGGTACACCTCTTGATGGCCGTGGTCCAATTAATGCTGCCAAACACAAACCTATTTTTCAACATGACCTTGAACTTGCCCATATTAATCCACCAACAAAAATTCTTGAAACAGGCATTAAGCTCTTAGATTTTTTTACCCCTATTCTCTCAGGTGGAAAAGTAGGGCTCTTCGGAGGCGCAGGAGTTGGCAAAACCGTTGTTTTGGCAGAAATTATTCACAACGTTGTTATTTTAAATAAAGCAGAAAACGTGTCTGTGTTTGCTGGAGTTGGAGAGCGCACTCGTGAAGGACAAGAGCTTTTTGAAGACTTGGAAAAATCTGGAGTGCTCGATTCTGTAAGCCTTGTCTATGGAGCTATGGGAGAAAATCCTGCGGTGCGTTTCCGAACCGCTGTTGGTGGAGTTGCCCTTGCTGAATATTTTCGAGACGAAATGGATAAGAATGTTCTTTTCTTTATTGATAATGTATTCCGTTTTGCACAAGCAGGATTTGAACTTTCAACACTTATGAACACCATTCCATCTGAAGGAGGATATCAGGCCACCATTGGGTCTGAGATGGCATCTGTTCACGAAAGACTCCTTTCTACTCCAAAAAGAAGTATCACAACGTTTGAAGCAGTCTACGTGCCTTCAGACGATATTACAGATTATGGTGTGCAATCTGTTTTGAACTATTTGGATTCAACACTTGTTTTGTCTCGTCAGATTTATCAGGAAGGACGCTTCCCTGCTGTTGATATTCTTGCATCATCTTCAAGTGCATTAAATCCTCACGTTGCAGGAGAAGATCATTACAAAGTTTTTATTGAAGCACAAAGTCTTCTCAAAAAAGCAGTCGATCTCGAGCGTATAGTCGCACTTATCGGAGCGTCCGAACTTTCTGCTGCCGATCAGGCAACGTATCACCGCTCACAAATTCTCAAAAACTACATGACACAAGCCTTCTCCTCTGTCGAAGCACAAACAGGCCGTAAAGGCGCATATGTCAAAAAACAAGACACAATCGAAGATGTAAAATCTATCATTGAAGGTAAATGTGATAATATCGATCCTGAGAAATTTTTATTCATCGGCAGAATTTCAGAAATACACCAATAAAAATCGACAATTAGTATAGGGGCGCAAACGTAAATTGCGCGGGGAGGAACATTTTTTTCGCAGGGAGTGAAAGCGAACTGCGGGCCCGCGAAAAAAATTGTTCCGACCAAAGCGCAAAAATGAGCGGCAGGACCCCGAAAAAAAAGATTCTGGACAAGCCAGAATGACGAATTAAATATGGATGATCAAAAAACACAAACAGACCAACAAGAAGGCCCACTTATCGAAACCATGAAAGATG
Organism: Candidatus Levyibacteriota bacterium; assembly: GCA_003173915.1. The sequence continues at coordinate 5,007 of PPGL01000074.1, forward strand.
GTTCGGGTATCAAACAAGAAGAAGCAGCCGATGATGGAATGCTGCATGCAAGCATTAAAGCGCCAGAAAAAACACTGTTTGAAGGACCAGTAGAATCTATGACTTCAAAGAATAAAAATGGAACATTCGATATATTACCATATCACGAAAACTTCATTTCTATTATAGAAGACAAGGTAACAATTCGCGAAAAAGGCAAACCTCCTCAAGAAATTAAAGTTGGGAATGCAATTTTAAAAGTTTCAAAAAATCAGGCAAATATTTTTATCGGGATGGAAGCTCTTGTTCCCTCCTCTGAGGCAATCAGACCAATTGATGAAAAAACAGGAAATCCTCTTCCTCAGCCATCTGCGAAGTAACAAACACTATTTTACTGGAGTTGCTACAACCAACAGTCTTTTCCAGGTTGTTCCTGGAGGCCAGCAGGTTTGCATAACAAGTTGTTCTGGCGTATTTTGCGCATTAGTCAGATAGCTCACCTCTGATGGATCAACAATTTGGACATTTTGGACTTTGTAATCATAACGCTTGCCATTAAAGAAAACAGTTACATCATCTTCAGGTTGTAAATCTTTTAGTAAGTAAAAAATAGCATTGTAACGACCCACATCCCACCAATTATCTGTTGAATGAGCAAACAAATATGTTGTTCCTTTCATTCCAGGAAATACACTTCCCTTTGCATGGGCAACGCCTTTTTTGAGCGCAGCAAGATATGCTTGCTCGTCTGTTGGATCAACATTTGGAATAACCATAGCATTTGCGCCAATTTTTGGAATGACAACATCAAAATCAGTGTTTTTTGGGATAATTAACTTGTCTTTTCCATTAACAAATAAACTTTGCTGCTCATCAATTTGTCTTGATAAATCTGCTACAGTTGGATCACCAACAACGTAGGTTACCCCTGTTGCTTGATCGGTACGATAACGAATTTCTTCATAAATTGCAGGACCAAATGTCATAAGGACACCAAAAAGAGAAAACAACACAAGAAAATTTCCCACAGAACGAAGGACTACAAAACGAATGGTTTCTCCCCGAGTCATTGCATGAGCCACTTTTTCATTTTAACGCCTCTTATGTTAGAATACAAACACCCAAAAAGGCGTGTCCCTGTAGCTCAGCTGGATAGAGCAGGCCCGTCCTAAGGGCAAGATCGGAGGTTCGACTCCTCTCAGGGACGCACGTTCAAAAAAGCGGAATAGTCTCATGTTAGGAGTAAGTTCAAAGTTTTCTGCTTATGCAGAGGTTCGACTTCCCCCAA
>PPGL01000026.1 GCA_003173915.1 Candidatus Levyibacteriota bacterium
ATTTTGATTAATCCGTTGGTAAAATCACTGTATGTTTAGTAAATATCGTATTCTTATTTATTCTGAAAACCCGGATAAACTTGTCTCCTTTTATACAGAAGTTTTAGGATTCAAACAAGTAGATAAACTTACCTATACTGACGACTACGGATATATGCTAAATGTTATAGGAGATCTTAATGTATGGATTGGAAAACATTCTGAAGTACATGGGAAAGCAAAGGAAAGTTTTCGTCACTTATTTAATTTATATCCTGAAGAAGGAGTAGTATTTTGGTATAACAAAATTAAGGACGATCCTCGAGTGACAATTATAGCAAAGCCGTTTGAAGCACCATTTTCGACTCCTCAAAATCCAGTTTGGTTTTCAACATTTCTCGACCCTGAGGAAAACTGCTGGCAGTTTGTTGGGAAAAAATAGTTCCTTTACTTTCCTATCCCCATTTACCATAATGAGCATATGAATCATAAAAAAGGATTTCTCTATGCTTTTACTGCTGCTGCGACATGGGCCGTAACAATTATTCTTAGTCGAGTGATTTTAAAAAATGGATTAAGTGTATACACAGTATCGTTTTGGACAACTGTGTTGGAATTTCCAATTTGGGCATATTTCTTTTTTGTGTATAGAAAAGAATTTTTACGTTCAAAAAAAATAAGCAAAATTATTCTGGTATGCATGGGACTTATAAGCGGTACAACAGGAATTGTTGAATATTTTGCATTAAAGTATAGCCCTGCAGTAAATTACTCTCTTCTTATACGAAGTGTCCTCTTATTCACTATCCTATTTGCGTTTCTTTTTCTTGGAGAAAAACTTACAAAGAAAAAAATTTTATTGGTTCTACTTATTACTATTGGAACATACTTTCTTATTGTAAAAGACGGATCCATTTCTCCAAGTAAAGGAGATTTATATACAATTTTTGAAGCAATACTTATTGCTTTTGGTAATAATATACTTGGAAAAGCGACAACGAATAGACTTAGTCCTAACTTAAGTGCTGCTGGAAATTTCCTTGTCTCTTTTCTACCAATTATGGTACTTGCAATACTTATGCACGCAATAGTCATTCCAACTTCTATTTCTCTTATTATCTTATTGACTATATTTAGTTTGGGAGTAACCTTCTCTCGTTTTAATGCCTACAAACATTTATCTGCATCGGGGATAACAATGGTATTCTCATTTACTCCGGTTTTTGTTTCTCTTATGGCAGCCCCCTTACTTAATGAATATCTTTCTATTGTACAAGTTGCAGGCGGTATACTCGTTATTATAGCTGGCGTTTTGGTTGCAATATATAAGATTTGATAATTGGCCTCAAATCTGCTATAGTCCACACATAATTCCCCTATGGATAAGACACTTGCTATTGATTCTTCTTTTGTGGAAATGATTAATCTCCTTTCAGGACTTGTTGTGTATAATGAGTATGATTTTAATCAATTTCTCAAACATCTCATTAAAATAATTCTCAAAATTGTCCCAGCAGACTCTTGTTTGATTTATTTTTACGACAACCATAACAAGCAGCTTATTCTTGTTGGATCAAGAAAACCTCACGGTGAAGCAATTGAAAACATCGTCATGAAAGAAGGGGAAGGAATCACCGGCTGGGTTGCACAGCATCAGAAAACTGTTGCACTTTTTGAAAAAGCCTATCTTGATGAGCGATTCAAACCATTTAAAGAGCTCCCTGAAGATAAATTTGAAAGTTTTCTTTCTGTACCAATTAGTAACGACACAGGAATTGTTGGAGTTATTAATATTCAAAATCGAGACCCTTATGAATTCTCAAAGCAACAAATAAAAACAATAGAGTCATTGGTGAAAATTATCTCCTCAGCTTTTGTCCAAACAGTTTTACAAAGAAAAGTGAATAAATTACAAGCACAACTTGAAGAAAGAAAAATAATAGAAAAGGCAAAAGGAATTCTTATGAAAACTCGCAGTCTATCAGAAAATGATGCATTTATTTTTATTCGCAGCGAAGCAATGAAACACAGAAAATCAATGAAAGAAATTGCTGAAGCAATTCTTCTCGTTTGGCAGTAAATTCTTCATTTCTCATACCATTTTCTTGCAAAACAAGTAAGCTTTTCTCATATATCTTCACTACGCTCAAGTAAGCAAATATTATAAAGGAGGTGGGGTGCACTATATAGGCGGAAACAAGGCAAAAAAATAATGTACATACTTTAGGCAACAGGCAAACAAAACGGCTCTTGGCGGAGTCGTTTTGCGTTTTAATATTGGTTACTTTCTTACATGAGTCTCCCCCAGTATAATAGGGATTCTTTCTCATGGAACAGAAAAATGCAAAGCATATTTTGGAGAAAATTCATAATGGGGGACTCAAGTTTCTTTCTCCACAAACCTTAAGAGAAACGTACCAACTTATTGTTCATGAAGCTGTCTCCCTGGTTGATGGGGATGACGGAAGAATAGTAATAAAAAAAGGTAGGAAAATTACAACCATATATGCATCTTCCTCAACACCGTTTGCTCCAATCAGAAAAGATGGATTTACCTACCGTTGCTTTAAAGAGAATAAAGCATTTGTTATTCAGGCCAATACACTTAACGCAATTCACCCAGAGGTTGTTAAGGAAGGATTTAAATCTGCAATTTTTATTCCAGTTACGTATGAAAAAAAAGTTATCGCTGTGCTTATTGTTAGATCAATGAAGAAAAAAATCTTTAATACAAACGAGCTGCGAACCCTAAAACTTTTTGGTGCAACAGCTAGTCTTGCAATTAAGAAAACACAATCCTACGAAGAAACAAAAAAAGCACTAGAAACTAGAGATTTATTTATCAACTTAGCAGCCCACGAACTCCGTACTCCACTTACATCTATTAAAATTTATTCAGAACTCATTAAAAAAAATATTACTCCTGAGAATAAAAAACTTACAACTTGGTCTAAGCAATTATCCACAGATATTACGCATTTAGCATATCTTGTTAATGATTTGCTGCAGGTTGAAAAAATAAAAAAAGGTAAATTGTCATATCATATGGAAAAGCAAAATATTAAAAAAATTATTGCAAGCGCTATTTTAGATGTACAAGCAAATTTTCCAGAGCACAAATTTATTATTAAGAGTAACCACATTGGAGCATCTTACATTCGAGGAGACTTTGAAAAATTAGTTGAATTATTTATTAATGTTTTAGGAAATGCAGCAAAGTTTTCTTCTACATCTCAACCAATTTTTATTTCTTTTTCCTCTGCCAACAAACATATACATGTATCCGTTATTGATAAAGGAAAAGGAATTCCTAAAGAAGAACTTACAAAAATTTTTCAAAAATTTTATAAGGCACGTCATACATTTGAAGATGGCATGGGACTAGGATTATTTTTAAGTAAAAACATTATTGAGAAACATCAAGGAAAAATTCACATTGACTCGAAACTGCACCAAGGAACAACTGTCAAAATTAGCTTACCGCATAACAATTAGCATATGTATGAATATGGAATTTTCTTTTCAGCAGCAACCTCTGGTATCACCAGAACTTCATCCAATTGCCCCAACACTTTATAGAATGGAAGGAGCTGAAGATTGGGTTAGGTTAATCAATACTACACTCGCGAAAAAAGAAACAAGCGGAAAACATCCAAATGTTGTTGTCTTTTTTATTGGTTTACCAGGAGTTGGAAAATTTGCCAATGCTGCAGGCCTCATGGCAGATATTATCGAAAAACAAAAAAGCAATGACATCAGTGATATGGATGTTGGATATATTTCTTTCGCAGACGAATTGGAGTACGCAAGGCAAACTGGGAAAATCTCTTCTCCTTTTGGCTCAATGACTCCAGCAAATGAACAACACACCGTCTCAGAGCTTATGAGCGAACACATACTCACATGGCTTAACAAGCTAAGCAACAAGCCCAAATTACTTATCGGAGAAGTTGTTGCTGTTGCATATCCAGAAAGGGATCAAGGAGCAACGCCAATATTTGCTGCAAAAAAATTTGCCGATTCTCATCCTGAAACAGAAATTTTCCTTGCTGGCATTGTTGGAAAAGCCGTACAAAATCAAACAAGAAGAATTCGCCGTGCACTTGCACTCATTGACAATCCTGAAGAAGCAAATGCTCTCTATGAACAGGCTCACAGTCGACTTGATAAGCCTTTTGAAACACAAGAAGACATAGAGGCGTTTAGAAGAAGTTATGGACCAGAAGACGCAATTGTCGCAACAACCAAACTTGTAGACCAAAAAATAAGATCTCGTAGAACTCAATCGCAACAGGCAAGAAATATATCTCTTAAAGAGTATTCCGCATATTTTGGTATGCTCGCAAGAGACGTTTTTGACATTAAGGCACTCAACACATTAATTGGTACGAACAAACTTTTGAGAAGAACACATGTAGATATTCCGCTCTATAGAGAACTGGTAAAAAATTATTCTATTATCCCCCGTCTTCCCTCTTGACAAAAAAAATGCTTGGTTGTATAAAATATGTGTCCTTCATTGAAGAAAGACCTCAAGACACTGAAGTCCTCAAAGTTTTTACCAAAAAAATTATTATGCCAAAAAAAAGTACAAAAAAATTAACCATTCCAATGCCTGAATCAGGATTGCCACTGCGCAATTTTTTAGAAATTCCCTATCCACTTCTTGAAGAGATGAATCTTTCTGCGCGAGCAAAAAGAGATACTGTTGATGCTTCCAAACAAGAAACAGAATACCGAGAATATTTGGAAAGTGAAAAAAGAATTAAGGCAATTACTGTTTGCTTTACCGATATTGAGGGCAAGCTACATATGCTTGATTATGATAAGAAATTTTTTCTTGAAAGTACAGAAAATTTAACATTTGATGGTTCCTCAATCCGTGGTTTTACAGCACAAAAAGAATCTGATCTTCGTCTTGCAATTGACTGGACAAGTCTTCATTGGTTGCCAAGTGACGTGTTTGGTCCAGGAAAAATTGTAGTTTTTGGAAATGTTCAAAATAGAGAAAAGAAACAATATGAATCTGATTTCCGCGGTCTTTTACAGCAATATACTCAAGAGTTAAAGAAAAAAGAAGGTATTGTTGCATATGCGGCGCCTGAAATTGAAGGATTTTTATTTGCAGGAGTTAATGCAGAGCAACATTTTGATGAAAAAAATGGATTTACCCTTATTTCTGAAGGAGGATATTTTCATTCACTTCCTCTTGATCCACTTCGTCAATTTATTGATGCAACTGCAGAAGCGCAACGCGCAATGGGATTCAAAAATGAAAAGGATCATCCAGAAGTTGCACCATCTCAATTTGAAATTAATTTTTCATATGATGAAATTCTCCGCACAGCAGATAGAATTCAATTATATAAATTAGTATGTCAACAAATTGCTAATAAAATGGGCTTGACAGCTTCTTTTCTTCCAAAACCAGTTGTCGGTATAAACGGAAGTGGGATGCATACAAATTTTTCTCTTGCAAAAAATGGAAAAAATTTATTTTACGAAAAAGGTGGTCAGGATAATTTATCAAAAATAGCATGGGATGTAATTGCTAAGGTATTACATCACGCAGAAGATATCTGTCTTATTCTTAATCCAAGTGTGAATGCATATCGAAGACTTGATCCACACTTTGAAGCACCCAATCAAATTAAAGTTTCTCCAAATGACAGAGGATCAATGATTCGCATTCCAACAGGCAATGAAAAGACTGCTCGTATTGAAGTCCGATCTGTAGCACCTGATGCAAATCCATATCTTGTTCTCTATACCCTTATTAAAACAGCAATGGAAGGAGTATCTCTCGATTTGAAAAAACAAAAAGATCGATTCTTACCAGGCAACGTAAATGATGCAATTGCACTATTTGAAAAAAGTGAATTCGCTGCAAAAGTTATGGGAGAAGCAAATAAAGAAAAGTATCTTTCTTTCAAAAAAGCATCTGCTGCACGATGCGCAAGAGAACTTGGAACAAAAGTCAAAACTGCAGAAGTTGTTTTCCATCATGAAGTAACAAATCAGGTTTTGTGGAATAATTTTTAATATTGCTTTTTCCCCTTCCCTTTGATTAACTAACAATGTGGACATAGTATCATTTCCCTTTTTAGCAAAATTAAAAACGTCTCAAAAATCCTTTATTGCTCTTTGTTTCATGCTTTTTTTCTGGACTCTTTTTGAAGGAAGTGTTGGGTATATTGTGCCACTGCAAATTACACAGTCTGGATTTTCTGAAACATTTATGGGTCTTCTTATCGGTAGCTCGTCTGTTTTTGGAGCATTATTTGATATTTATTTAAGTAATTACTTTTCTAATATACATTTTCGTAGACTTTTTTTACTTATGTTTGCTCTATCTTTTTTAACTACATTTCTTCTTTGGAAACATACATTCTTTTTTTATCTTTTCGCAATGGCATTTTGGGGAATTTATCTTGATTTATTTCATTTTGCTACGTTTGATTTTGTTGGAAGAAAAGTTGCTCCAGAAAGCCATAGTAAGCAATTTGGCATTATAGAAATTGCAAAAGCTTTAGGATATATTCTCTCTCCTCTTATTATTGCGCTAACAATTCAAAAAACAATTTCTTGGCAACCATATGTTGCGATGATACTTTTTCTCAGCATAGGAATTGTTTTTTATTTTCTTCTCATTTTCTTAGTAAATAAAGACAAACAAGAATATATTCATAAGCGACCAGTCCTTACACTCCATGTAGTAACCGAAATGAGAATTTGGCAATCCGTTGGGAAGAGATTACTGCCAGTACTTTTATTATCGCTTCTTTTTCATATGTTAGATCTTTCTATCTGGACTATTGGACCAATTCTGTCCCAAAGTTATACTGCAATTCATCCATTTAACGGATTGTTTCTTATGTTATATTCTATCCCTCCCTTATTTGTTGGATGGTTTGTTGGTTCTATAACCAAACGCTTTGGCAAGAAAAAAACAGCATTTGTATCTTTTATTATTGGCTCTCTTGTACTAAGTATGTTTATGTTTTTACATAATATATTGAGTATTTTTATTTGTATTTTTATTGTTGGCTTATTTATTAATTTCTCTCTTCCGGCAATGGAAGGAGCATACGCAGATTATATTAGTGAAGCAGACCAGGTAGAAAAAGAAATTGAGGCAATTGTTGATTTTTTTACAAATATTGGATTTATTCTTGGACCAATTCTTGCAGGAATACTTGCAGATTTATTTGGGAATGCGCAAGCTTTTTCTTTACTTGGAATAGTTTCTGCATGGCTCGCATTTTTACTTTTGAGAATAACACCAAGACATATTACCATAGAAGTAAAAAAAGCTCTTCTTGCGAGCCCATGATACAATAGTATCATGCAACTTGACCTGCCAATTATTGTAGTTATTCTTCTTGGATTTGTTGGATTATTTTATTTTCTGAGTAAAAAAATTTCTTCTATTCAAAAACAGCAACTTGACCCAACACTTCTTGAATGGATTAAAAGCATGAATCAAACACTTTCAACTAGTTCGGTAAACATGACAAAAGTTTTACAGGAAAATTCTAGACAATTGTACGAGCGACTGGAAAAAACTGCTGCAGCACTACAAGAAGTAAATAAAGAGGTTGGCAAAATGAGTGAAATAGGGCGATCTATGCAAGAATTGCAAGAATTTTTAAAAAGCCCTAAGCTTCGCGGCAACATTGGAGAACAGGTCTTGAAAGATCTTATTTCTCAAATTTTTCCAAAAAATAGTTTTCATTTACAATACTCATTTAAATCGGGAGAAAAAGTCGATGCGGCAATAAAAACGGATGCAGGTATTTTGTGTATTGATTCAAAATTTCCTATGGAAAATTTTCAACGTTTGATGAAATCCAATGAGGAAGAAAGAGAAGAAATTCGAAAAGATTTTGCTCGAGATGTAAAAAAGCATATTGAGACAATTGCAAAAAAATATATTTTACCTGATGAAGGAACAATGGATTTTTCACTCATGTATGTTCCGAGTGAATCGGTCTTTTATGAAATAGTTAACATGGATGACCTGGTAGAATTTGCGAGAAGACAGAGAGTATATATTGTTTCTCCAAGTACACTGTATGCTCACTTACAAACAATTCTTTTATCATTTGAAGGTAAAAAAATTGAAACAAGATCGAGGGAAGTATTTCAACTGCTTCGAGCGTTACAAATTGATTATGCAAAAACAAGCGAATCTCTCGATACACTTGGTAAACATTTAACAAATGCTTCCAATCAATATACGAATGTTTCAAAGAGTTTTTCTCTTTTGGGGAAAAAACTTTCGACGACCAAACAACTTGAATCAGAAGAACACAACGAACTTGAATAAAATTCTTTGTATGTTTGACTAATATCCTGTAAATTCATCAACTTTTATATTATTTTCTGGAATTCCTGCATCTAAAACCATTTCTGATATATTTTCTACAAAAAGCGGAGAACCAGAAATCATAACAATAGGATTTTTTATTTCTGCAATATGTTGCATAATAAGCTCTTTTGAAATTCTCCCATATGCTGCATGGAGTATATTTGGAAAAGGAATTTGATCGGTAATGCAAAAATGAAGTTTGATGTTTGCATGCGCGTTAGCAAGTTTTAAGAGTTCGTTGTAATACAGTATTTCTTTTGTTGTTGAAAAACTTGCAAGGAGTGTAAAAACTGTTGGCATATTGTAATATGAAGCGTATGTAAGCATACTTCGAAATGGAGTAATACCTATTCCTCCAGAAATAAAAAGTCTTGATGAAAAGTCGTTTTCAGATAAAACAAATCCTCCAGATGGACCATAAAACTCAACATGAGTACCTGGAACAATTTTTGCAAGAGTTTTTTTAAAATTGCTGTTTCCTATTTTTGTTGTTATCATAATATTTTCTTCCGTAGGAGAAGATGCAATTGTAAACATTCGGGAATTTCCTTGTTTGTCTCCTGTTACTTCCGGAAACACCATATGGATGTATTGTCCTGATAAAAACTCAGGAGTATTTCTTTTTTTAGAAAAGAGAAATGACCAAATATCTTTTACACCTTCTTCTTTTCTTAAAAATTGTAGAGTAAACTTTTGCGCCATAAACAGTTGTTAGTATAAATGAATTTTTATCTAATGAACATACACAACTGTGTAATTCTTTTTTGTGAAATACTACCCAGGCTTGCATTCTGAGCCAAAACGGCTTATGATATGGACATGGAAAATCTAAAAGGTATTATTGTGGCAGTCTTTCTTATTATTGTTATCATTGCAGGAGGCATTTTTTTATACAACAAATCCATAAATAATAACACGTCAAATAATCAACCCACTCCAACTCAACAAACACAACCGACCACTCAAACAGGAACACAAGTTATTACACTCACTGCAGGCGGATTTTCACCCTCAACCCTTACAGTAAAAGCAGGAACAACTGTTCGTTGGGTCAATAAAAGTGGGCAATTAGGTCAGGTTGATTCAGATCCACATCCAACGCATACATCCTATCCACCAATGAATTTTGAAGCATTTAGTGACGGATCGTCTGTCGAGCTTGTTTTTAATAAACCAGGGACATATCATTATCACAACCATCTAAATCCTTCTCAAACAGGCACAGTTGTTGTAGAGTAGAGTGTTTTTTCTTTTCCTGACTGTGCTACAATAGATCTTCCATGGAGTCCAAATCTCTTAACACACAGCAACAACAGGCGGTAATGCATGGAACAGGTCCACTTCTTATTATTGCAGGAGCAGGAACAGGCAAAACAACAGTTATTACAGAGCGAATTAAACATCTTATTTTGGAAAACCATATTCCTCCTTCTAAAATTTTAGCACTTACTTTTACTGAAAAGGCTGCAGAAGAAATGCAAGAAAGAGTTGATATTGCACTTCCTTACGGGTATGCCGATGTTTGGATTGATACGTTTCATGCATTTTGTGATAGAGTACTCAAACAAGAAGCAATACATATTGGTCTCAGTCCTGATTATAAATTGACAACTGAAGCAGAAAGTGTATTGTTTTTAAGAAAAAATTTATTCAAACTCGACCTTGAATATTTTCGTCCTCTTGGTAATCCAAATAAATTTTTGCAAGGACTTATTCAACATTTTGGACGACTTAAAGATGAAGATATAACACCTGAAAACTACATAAACTACGCTCAGAACTTGCCAATAGAAGAAGGGGTGGCGCGACTGGGGGACCCCCAAAAACTGTCAGCAGAGAACAACGTGAACGATGCCATTTTTGGGGGTGAGGAGCGACAGGACCCCTATATCCTTCAAGAAGAACATAAAAAAACCCTCGAACTCGCAAATGCCTACAAGGTATACGAAACATTAAAAATCCAAGAAGGTATTATGGATTTTTCTGATTTAATATATTTTACTCTAAAACTTTTTCGCGAAAGAAAAAGCATTCTAAAACGCTATGTTAATAAATTTGAATATATATTAATTGACGAATTCCAAGATACAAATTTTGCTCAAAATCAATTGACCCTCCTTCTTGCAGGAGAAAAACAAAACATTACTGTTGTAGGAGATGATGATCAGGCAATATATAGATGGAGAGGTGCTGCTCTTTCAAACATGATTCAGTTTCGCACAAGTTTTCCAACAGCAAAAATTATCACACTAACGCAAAATTACAGATCAAAGCAAACTATTCTAGACACCGCCTATGAACTAATTCAACATAATAACCCTGATCGACTAGAAATTAAGGAAAAAATAGATAAAAAACTTATTGCGTCAACAAAAAAAATGGGAGAAGAAGTAGAGCTCATCTTATCTGATACAGGTGATAATGAAGCCGAACAAGTAGTTAAAAAAATTGAGGAACTTGTTGAAAAGAGAAAATACTCTTATGGAGATTTTGCAATTCTTGTAAGGGCAAATGATCACGCTCAACCATTTATTCAAGCTTTTCAAAGTTCTCGAATCCCACATCAGTTTTTAGGACCAACACATTTATTTCATCAAGAAGAAATAAAAGATTTAATTGCATACCTTAAAATTTTATGCAATCAAGATGACTCCACATCGTTATATCGTATACTTACTATGCCTATTTTTCAAGTTCATCCACTTACTGTTTCAACACTTCTTAACACCGGCAAAAGAAGAAACCTAACACTTTTTGAAACTCTTTCAACTCTTGACTCGATGGCAATTACTGATGAAGAAAAACAAAAAATTCAAAATATTGTACTCATGATACAAAGGCATCTTGGACTTATTTCAAAAGAAACGGCAGCGCAGATTATTTTTGCATTTTTACAAGATACAGGACAATTTAAAAAACTCCTCGAACCTGAAGATGCACTCTCGCAATTACAAGCGCAAAATGTTACACGATTTTTTGAGAAGTTAAAAACTTACGAATCAGAGAGAAACACAACATCTGTTTTTGATGTAGTTGAATGGATTGATTTATCAATGCAAATGGGAGAAAGTCCCCAAGCATCTACCGTTGATGTTGTAGATACGAATGCCGTAAGTATTCTTACTATTCATTCAAGTAAAGGACTTGAATTCCCTGTTGTGTTTGTTGTAAATATGGTCAGAGATAGATTCCCTTCAAGACAGCGTCCCGAACAAATTCCAATTCCCGGAGATTTGGTTAAAGAAGTCGTGCCGGAAGGAGATTATCACCTTGCAGAAGAAAGAAGACTTTTTTATGTTGCTATTACAAGGGCAAAAGAAAAAGTCTTCTTCACTGCTTCAAAATTTTATGGAGAAGCAAAACGAGAAAAAAAATTGTCACCATTTATCGCAGAAAGTGTTGGTGAAAAATTGATTAAAACAGTAAAGAAAAATCAAAATCTTGCAACTGGACAATTATCACTCCTTGAGTTATTTTCTGCAAAGTCCACAAGTGCTAAAATTGTACCATTACCCATAGACCATAAAGCAGTAACTAAAGTTACCTACCTTTCATATTCTCAAATACAAACATTTGAAACATGTCCTCTTCATTACAAATTACGTTACATCATGAAGATTCCAACGCCTCAAACATCTGCACAGGCATTTGGAACAAGTGTCCATGCATGTCTGCGAGATTTCTATCAACGGAAAACTGCAGGAGAGAAGGTTGCCATAAGTGATATCCAAACAATACTAGAAAGGGTGTGGACTCCTGAAGGATATCAAAGCAGAGAGCATGAAAAACGCGCATTTGCAAAGGCCGTAACGATTATTGAAGAACACGTAACAGGAGAATTCTCTACAAATCCAAAACCAATTGCACTTGAATTACCATTTGAATTTTTTATTAACAAACTTCGCATAGGAGGAAGAATTGATAGAATTGATGAGTTACCTAATGGAGCAATAGAAATAATCGATTATAAAACAGGAACAAATATTCCAACAGAAAAAGAGCTTGCAAAAAACTTACAACTTACTACCTATGCATTAGCAGCAGTAACTATGAAAGACAATAATTTTCAACGCAACTCAGATGAAATTTTGTTATCTTTATACTATCTCGAAAAAGGAAAAAAACTTACCACAACACGAACTCCAGAGCAACTTGAAGAAGCAAAACAAGAACTCCTGTTAGCAGCTGAAACAATTGAACAAAGTGATTTTAGTTGTAGTGGATCAATTTTCTGTCAGAATTGTGAATATAAAATGTTGTGTAAGAAAAATTAAGTTAGCGAAAATTGTTTCAACACATGTAGTATTCCATTTTCTTCAACAGATGGAGCAACAATATACTTTCCCTCACCCTTTGTTTCTGCTTGTGCGATAAACTCCAAGAATTTATCTCCTATCACAGCTACATATCCACAGCGTTCCATAAATTTCCAATCTCCGGGAGTGTCCCCAATACCTAGTGTTTCTTCAAAGGAAATTCTCAAACTTTTTAAAACCTCTTCTGCTGCATGTCCTTTTGATACACCTGGAGCCGTTACAATGGCAAATTCAGATGGAAGCATCGTAGGATGATGTGTCCATACCACTGTTATTTCTTTTCCTACTGTTTCAAAAAAACGTTTTGCTATTTGTACTTTTTCAGGAGTTTCGCATACAATAACAAGCTTCATAATATCTGATATATCTACACTCATAGATATATTTTCTACCACTTCAGGATCCTCAAGCATGATTTCACTGTGACCCGCAGAGAGTACTCCAGCATTTCGTTTTTCAATGATATATTTTTCTTTTGTATGTATTTCTATATAGATATTGTGAGAAAAAGTGAATTCAATAATTTTTTTGATAATAGGTTTTTCTAAGAGATGACTTGCAACAGTCACATTGTCTACAGGATCATAAATCAATGCTCCACCATCAGAAATATGAGGATTATTTAAATACGATTTTTCTATAATTGGTTTTATTGCATTCATTGACTTTGCAGTACATAAAATAATAGGAATACCCTTTTGCCTAATGTTATGTAACGCTGCCAAAACATCTGTATGTGGCAAAGGAAAATTAACATTTTTTGTATGTCCTACAATAACACCATCAACGTCAGTAATAATTGCTCTAATCATAAATTAAAATATTTAATAATCTCTAAAAATCCATTTTCTTCAACAGATGAAGCAAAAAAGTAGTTATTCTTTCCTTTAGATTTTGCCAAATCTTTTAATTCTGGACTATTATCCCCAGTCACGCCAACATATTTACACAAACTCATAAAATTCCAATCCCCTTTTGTATCTCCTACACCAAGCACCTCGTCAAAAGAGATTCCAAGACTTCTCGCAACTTCCTCAGATGCACTTCTTTTTGAAACTCCCTTCTTTGTTAGCACCCCAATTTTGTATGGCATAGACGGATGTTCTGTCCAAATATAATCTGTTTGGTCTGCGTACTGATCAAAAATTTTTGTTGTTTTTTCTATGTCATTTGTGATTACTTGAATTTTTGTTGTGACTCCTTTTATAAGCTCTCCATTATATGGCAAGTCGGCAATTCTTGGAGCTTCTTGCAAGATAGCTTCTCGACCCTTTGTAATACTTGTATCCAAGCCTTGCTGAATAGCATAAAAATCTGGTGTATACACCTCAAAATACATTTTTTCCAGCACTAATTCTTTAATAAGACTACTAATTATAGTATCCGAAACCGTATGCTGAGTAATAAGCTTCTTATCTAAGGGGTCAATAACAAGTGCCCCCCCATCGGTTATGTGTGGATTATTAAGATTCGTACTCTCAATAATCCCTAAAATTGCATGATTAAATTTTGCGGTACAGAGCACTACTGGTATTCCTTTTTTATAAAGTTCTTGGAGTTTTTTAATAACATCTGTATGAGGAAGTGGGAAATTAACTCCTTTTTGTTTGCCAACAATAACACCGTCAACGTCTGTAATGATTGCTTTGATCACAGAGTAAGTATACCACAACAGACAGTTTGTCCTATAGCAATTATTGTGGTATACTATATTTGTCCTAGGAAGATGATTCACTACTCCGATAAACTCGGAGAGGAAAGTCCAGACAGGCGTAAAATCAGGATCGGGGGGCAATCTCCGACTAGAGATAGCTGGTGTTCAAGTTCTTTACTCACATGTGGAACTTGAAACAGGTTTTGAAGTAACAAAACTTGAGAGCAACAGAAACGAGTGAGTCTGAAACGGGCAATCCCGCCTGCTGCAACTTCCGAAAGGTGCGTTTACGTATTTTACCCAGCACCAAAGTTAGAAGGCACCACTGCAAACGTGGCAATTGTGTGAATATCACAATTGAGAGAGATTGTGAATAAAAACAGAATCTGGCTTATTCTCTTCCTAGGACAAATTAGTAGTATGTATTTTGTGTACATAATACATACTACTGAATACGTAATAATACTATTTCCCGTTTATCTTTTCCAGCGAAAATTCAAGGAGCAAACGTAGGACTGCTGCAATTGGAACAGCAAGAATCAATCCTAAAATTCCACCGATATGGCCTCCTGCGATTACAGCAAAGAAAACAATAAATGGAGGCAATTTTGTTGTTTTTTCCATAACTGCAGGAATAACAAGGTAATCTTCAAGTTGTCTAAAGAGAAAATAAATACCTGCAACAAGAATTGCTGCAGAGATAGGTGCCAAACCAAAATTTGCTGTTCCTGTCAGTAACACTATGATTACTGCGACAGCACCAGCTGTAATTGGACCAATGACAGGAACAATTTCTGCAAATCCAGAAAATATTGCTAGTGTAAGCGCAAATCTGACTCCAAGAATAAATAAAGCAATATACAAAATAACCGAAACAAAAAAGACGAGAAAAAGCTCTCCACGAAGATATCCAGAAAGAATCAAATTTATTTTTCGAAGAAGCATTTCAACATCTGCTTTGTATTTTTTCGGAACAAGATTAAGAAGTTTTTCGATAAAGGGTTGTCCATCTTTAAGAAAATAAATGCTTGAAAAAATGAAAACAAACACTCCAATGATACGAGAAATTGCTTGAGAAAAAAGTACTCCAAAATTATCTCCTACAAACATCCTAAAAATTTTGCTTTTTTGCAGGCTTGTCAACAAATCATTTGCAACTGGCTGAAGAATATACGGAAGATTATGGGTTTCAAGTTGAGCAATACGAATACTTCTATTCAGAAAATCAGAAAGATCAAGCGACTCTATGCTTACTACACGACTTAAAATAACCCAAAAAATAATTATGGGAATTAAAAGAATAACAAAAAGCATAATAATACTGACACTCCTATGCGTTTTCAATTTTTCAGAGAAAAAATTAACAAAAGGATTAAAAATATAGGCAAAGATTGCTGCAAAGATAAATGGAGCAAGAATAGCCCGTTCTATATATAAAAACCATAAAACAACTATAGCAATTGCAGAAAAGAAAATACTTTTAATATTCATAAAATAATTATAGCATGTTTAGCTAACTACTTGCGCTCCCATAGCGACGAAGGGCATACTTCCAATATCCCATACTTGCGAAGTAAAATACAAGACAAATAACAACAGCCGCCATAAAAGCAGGAAATGATAATAAACCAATAAGCGCTTTTACTGGAAAAGTTATCATTACTCCAACAGGAATGATAAAGGTAATAATACTTCTGAATGGTTCTTTATAAATATCGATAGGCATTCTTCCCATTTGTGTAATATCTCGATAGAGCATAATTGTATTATCTACAGCAGTAGTAAGAATTCCAAGGGCAAGAACAAAAATATGAAACGTCATTGCAATAATAATACCATTACACACTAACAATCCATAAAGCATTATGTTTGGTAACGTAATAGTACCCATATGATACAAACAAAGAATCATTCCTCCTAAAAATACAACAAGCATCGGTAAATCGAGTGGATCAATTCCTCCAAAAAGAGCGTTTATAAGAGGAGAAAATGGACGAAGGAGTGAATAATCAAAGGTTCCGGAGGTAATTTCATTTCTAAAACGATACACATTTCGAAACAAAAGTTGTGCAGTATTATCAATAAAATTAAATGTCATATACAAAAGAATCACTTCCCAAAAAGTATATCCAGCAATACCCTTCGTGTGCATAAGAAGGATAAGTAAAAAAAGAATAAAGAATGCAAATCGAAGTATTTTCCCAGTAAGAAATAATACTACGCCCAAACGCGATTCAAAAGCCATTTTTGCAGATGCAATTGTTAAAAGCCACAGTATTTTTATGTATCTCATACATTATCTCCCTTGAGCTGAATATATACGCATTCCTTTATTCCAAATGCGCATTGTAAAAACATATAACAGACCAACCCAAGCAGTTGAAATGAACAAACCGTATAGAATTGTTTGTAATGAAAGTTGTCCTAAATAAATTTTTAGTGGAAAATAGAGAAGATATGTAAAAGGTAGAAATTGTAAAAGTGTATACAGTGGTTTTGGTAAAATATCGAGGGGGAAAATTCCTCCCGAGAAAAAGGTTAGTAAAGTAAAAAAAATAAATTTAGGTGCCCAAACTTCTGCACTCCAAAAACCAATGGTTCCAAGTAAAAAATTAATAAAAAAATAACTTACTACTGCACAAATAAGTGAAAAAATTGTTAAAACGAGTAAGCCAGGATTTGTTTGAACAAAAAAAGGCGGATGAAGAATAATAAGGAGTATAATAAGCTCTCCTGTCGCAAAGGAAATATTCATTGCTTTATCGCCCAAATCTCGAAAAAACCAATAGATAAAATAATTTATTGGTTTTATTAAATAATTTGAAAGATCTCCACTTGTAATTTCATTTGCCACTTCGCCAACAAGAGATGACAAAACAATTGAAGAAAAAAATTCAGATAAAAGTACGTATGTTAACATACTAGATTTTGTGTATCCAAGAAGAGATCCATTACTTGGCATAACAATAAACCACAAAAAATATGTGGTAAGAAGTTGCAAAATATTTCTGAGTCTCCACATGGCAAAATTTAAACGATACACAAGATATTCATCCCATGTATGTTTTGCAACAAGAAAATATCCTTGAAGTTTTTGTCGCATATTAATTAGCACTTACATAGAATCGTAACGCAAATTTCCAGAAAAAATGAGACAAGGTAAAAAGGATCAGTGCAGTGATAGCAAGAAGTATAACATCCACAGCTGTAATAGTTCCAGCGAGTAATTTGGTCGGAGTTATAATAACAAGAGTCAACGGCAAAACAATCCAAAAAAAGACAACGGAAACTCTTTTGTACATTTCCTGTGGATAACGCGTTATTCCATTAATCGAATATAAGAGTTCAACTAAATTTCTCAGATGACTTTGCCAAACAGTCAACGTCATAATTAAAAACCACAAAGAATATATAATCATCACAGAAAAAATAGTAAGAAAAATAAAGAGCAATACTACGTATGGTGTAATCGTTATATGCATAACATGGAGCATATATAAAACAAATCCTAAACCAATGCTAAATCGCACAACTTGGTGAAGACTGATAAGCCAGTTACTCATAAAAAATTGAGAACTTATTGGTTTGAGTAACACTCCATCTAAAGTTCCTAGATGAACTCTAAAAGAGAATTCTTCAAAATTTCTTGCAAAAAGAATATAAAAGATACTGTAAATTACATTATATACACCTGCAACAAGAAGTAACTCATTTCTTTGCCAACCAAATATATGAGACGATTTTGAAGTAAGGAGTGTCATTGACGAAATAACAAATATACTCCAGACAAATGATGCAATAATACTATTAAAAAGATTTGCCCGATGAGCAAATAAATTTGTATAATTAATTCTTACAAGTGCAAGATAAATAGAAAGATATTTTTTCATACTTATTGACCAACAGCCGAAAATTTCTTTACTCCACGTAGCCAAAGATTTTTATATACGAAAAACAACACACTAATCCAAATAATCTGAACACTTATTATTTGAAAAAGATTTAGGGCAGAAAGTTTGCCTTCAAAAGCAAGAACAGGAAAATAAATTACATAGGGGAAAGGACTCATGTATGCGATATTCATAAGCCAATGTGGAAGTAAAGAAATCGGCATTAAATTTCCAAAAAGTATAACAGTAACAACTTCTAACGCTTCAAAGAGACCTCTTATTTCTATAATCCAAAAGGCAAAGAGTCCAATAACCATTTTGTAAAAAAATGCAATGGTAAATCCAAGAACAACGGTAACTATTGCAAGAAGTAATGCGAATGAAAAAGGAATCGTTTTTAGTTGTATATGCGTAATAAAAGAAAATAAAAAAACAGCAATAATCGCAAAATACCCATTCAGTAATCTCCATGGAATTTCCCCCATACATTGCATACGTATATATGAGAAAGGCTTTAATAAAAAGGCAGCTAAACCTCCTTGTTGGATATGAAGTGTTGCGACATCGTATTCAATATGCGATATCAGTAGTTGTCCTGCAGTGAGTGCAAATAAATAATAGGTGAGAAGTTCTGAAAAATTCCAACCACCAATTGTTTTTCCAGAAGTTGCTCCATTCCAAAAGAAAATAATAATTCCAACATCTACAAGTGCACACAGAAACCATACAAAGGAAAGACTGCGGTATCTTAAGGTTCGTTGAAAGTTAAGGAGAAAAATTCTGACATATCGCATATTACCTTGTTGCTTTTGTAAAAATATCGCGGATAATATTTTCAATTTGAGGATCCTCAATTGTCATATCTTCAACAGGAAGTTCTTTCATAATTTGAGCCAAAATGTCACTCGCTTGTTTTTTAGGAATTTCAAGAGTAAGGCTTGGATACGAAAACGAAGTGACTTTTCCTAATTTGTCAAATTTTTTGGGATCTATATATGTTCCTAAAACAACATTTACTACTTTAATCGGTGCATATTTTTGAACTAACTCTGACAACAACCCATCAAACAAAAGCTTTCCATGATTTATCATAATCACTCGTTTACATAATTCTTCAACATCTCCCATGTAGTGACTTGTTAAAATAATTGTAGCGTTATATGTGGAATTATATGCTTTAATAAAATCCCGAAGATTTTTTTGCATAACAACATCTAGTCCAATCGTTGGTTCATCAAGAAATAATACTCGTGGACTATGAATAAGAGCAGCAATAAGTTCCATTTTCATTCGCTGGCCTAAAGATAAATTTCTCACTGGAACATGAAGTAAATCACCGACATCCAAAAGTTGTGATAATTGCCCAAGTACTTCTTTAAATCGTTTGTCACTAACTTCATAAATTTCTTTATTGAGTAAAAATGATTCCATCGCTGGTAAATCCCACCATAATTGATTTTTTTGCCCCATCACTAAAGCTATTTGCTTGAGATATTGATTTTTTCTTTGGAATGGATTAAATCCTAAAACGTTAATTTTCCCTTCAGATGGATACAAAAGTCCTGAAAGACATTTAAGTGTCGTTGTTTTTCCAGCTCCATTTGGACCAATAAATCCAATGAGTTCTCCCTCATCAATTTGAAAAGAAACATCAGAAACAGCAGTAACTTTTTCATATTTTCTTGAAAAAATAGATTTTACCGATCCTAAAAATCCAGGTTCTTTTTTGTATATGTTATATGTTTTTGATAAATGAGAAACATCAATAATCATATGAGCTACTTTCATTATAATCTTAAAAGAGAGCCTGGGTAAATACCCAGGCTCCTCTCAAATAAAAGAAATTAGTTTTATCTAACAACTTTCTTTAACGTTTTGCCAGGAGTAAATCCTGGAGCTTTTCGAGCTGCAATGGTAATTTTTGCACCAGTTTTTGGATTGCGTCCTGGTCTGGCTGCTCTTTTTCTAACTGAGAATGTTCCAAATCCAGTAATAACAACCTTTTCGCCTCGTTTTAAACTATCGCGAATTGCATTTAAAAATGCCTGAACACTATCTCGAGAAGCTTTATTGGTAAGATTTGCTTTCTTTGCAACGAGTTCAATAAGATCTTTTTTTGTCATATCTTTGTCACCTCCTTTAGGCAGAAACTTTGTTTTTTCAATCTAATCGAATTAGACGAAAATTACATAATTAAGAATAGGTTTACTTTACAGCCTAAATGAATTGATTGTCAACATAACAAAACAGATCAGATTATTATGATAAGCTATCAAGCAAGCAAGTTTTTTTCTGATGTAAATTTTATCAGGAACATTTGTACTCTTACGCTCTTATGTTTGCGTTATCATTCTGGTACTATAATGCCCCACTACTTTATGTTGTATGGATAACAATAATATGGCAGTTATTGTGTATAAAGATGAAGCAACTGCTAAACAAGCATATGATGAGGTAAAAGCACTACAAAGTGAATATTTAATTACCCTTGACGACATGGCATTTGTAACAAAAGATGCAGAAGGGAAATTGCATGTAAACGGTGACACCCATCCCGCTGCTCTTGGGGCATTAGGAGGAGGATTCTGGGGACTTCTTATTGGCATGCTTTTCTTTGCACCCTTTCTCGGACTAGCAATTGGCGCTGCAACTGGTGCGGCAGCAGGAGCAATGTCAGATTATGGAATCAATGATACTTTTAGAAATGAACTTAATGAAAAAATGAAATATAATTCCTCTGCTCTTTTTGTTTTATTTCGCAACGCAAAACCGGATAAGGTAGTACCAGAAATTAGCAAATTCGGAGGAGAAATTTTGAAAACCTCTTTGTCTCATGATGCTGAAAAAAGATTACAAAAAGAACTCCATAAAGGTGCACGAACTGCTCAGTAACAAAGATAGTTAAATGAACAAAGCACAAGCATCTTCTCAAGCCTCTCCTATGTCTATGTTACTTCCTCTTGCCCTTGCTCAGTTTATTGCAAGTTTTGCTGCTACAAATATGAATGTTGCAATCACTGATATTGCAAAAGATATTGGGACAACAGTCAGTGGTATCCAAACAGCAATTACTCTTTTTACTCTTACTATGGCAGCACTCATGATCCCAGGAAGTAAACTAACAGATATTTGGGGAAGAAAAAAATGCTTTGTACTAGGACTTATTATTTATGCGTCAGGTGCAATTCTTTCTGCACTCGCGCATAGTTTGGGTCTTATTATTTTTGGTTATTCACTTCTTGAAGGAATTGGGTCAGCGCTGATGATCCCACCTATCTATATTTTTGTTACAGTACTTTTTTCAGAACTTAGTGCGCGAGCAAAATCGTTTGGTATTGTGAGTGCAGCAGCAGGCGTTGGATCTGCAGCAGGGCCACTTATTGGAGGACTTATTACCAGTGCAATCAGCTGGAGAGCATCGTTTATTACGCAGGCATTAGTTGTTATTTGCATACTATTTCTTAGTCGTCGAATTTATGACCCTGGTGTTCAAGGGAAAAAGCCGCAATTTGATTCATTTGGCGCAATTCTTTCTGCACTTGGTTTATTATCTGTAGTGATTGGTATTTTACAAATTAAAGAATACGGACTTTTTATCGCCAAAAAAAGTTTTTCTCTTGCAAACACGACACTAATTCCTGAGGGAAGTATTTCTCCTGTGTTAGTATTTATGGGAATTGGTGCATTACTACTCTTTTGGTTTTTTATACATATAAGAAGACGAGAAAAATCAGGAAAAGAACCACTACTCTCAACAAAATTGTTTCATAATCGTGTTTCAAATCTTGGCCTTATTACTCAAAACGTTCAGTGGCTTATTATGCAAGGAGGAGTATTTGTTATTTCTGTTTTTCTCCAAACTTCTCGCGGACTAAGCGCAATTCAAACTGGAGTTATTCTTTTCCCTGCAACACTTGGAATTCTCCTTTCCTCTGCTTTTGCAGGGAGAATGGCAAAAAGACGCCCACAAAGAACACTTATATGTTGGGGATTTATTGCAACAATTGGAGGATTTTTTTTACTTCTTCTATCTGCAAAAATTGGCATTTCTCTTTTTATATTTCTCTTAGGACTTTTTATTGTTGGTTGCGGAATTGGAGTAATGCTTACTGCTTCTGTAAATGTTGTTCAGTCAAGTTTTCCGGAAAAAGATCAAGGAGAAATATCTGGGCTTTCTCGAAGTATTTCTAACCTCGGCTCATCCTTAGGAACAGCAATAGCAGGCACTGTATTAATAGTAACAATTGCTTCGGCAAATAAATCTTTTGCATATGCGTTGATTACAATGATTCTTATTGGATGTATAGGACTTTTTGCAGCAATTCTTTTACCAAAGTCATCTTTACAAACTCCTTCCTACAACGTATAAAGAATAGAAGTCTTAACGTATTATTAATTCTTCCTTTCATTTTTTTTCTTAAAATCTACTACTCTGATTTTTAGTATGTCAAACATTACCGAAGCGTTTTTTGGTGATATTGCAAATAAAAAGTATGAACCTCTTCTTCATAGTATTTCAGGCAGTATTGCATGGGACGTTATTGGTATTGGTAGTTGGTACGTCATTATTAAAAATGGAGAAATTTCGGTGAGTCGCCAAAAGGCACATGCAGATACTAAGGTACAGGTACGCAGAGAAGATTTTGAACGAATGGTGCTAGGAAAACAAAATCCAGCAACACTTTTTTTGCAAATGAAAATGTTGACAGAAGGAAATATAGGATTTCTACAAGTATTTCAACGTCTCTTTCCTGATGAAAACATAATGTACTCTCGTAAAAAAGGAGAAAAAAATGAACACTAAAACAGTGAGTGTGTTAGAGGGAAATACGTTTGTTGTGAGCGATTTTCGCGGAGACATAGAAGCATCATTATCAGATCCTGTTGGTCTCTTTTCTTGGGATACTCGTTTTCTATCTAAGTGGGTTTTAACAATCGACGGGGTAAAACCAAACGTACTTTCAACCGATGATTTGGATTATTTTGCGGTACAATTTTTCCTTGTTCCCGGTACAGGAACAATCTATGTTGATGCAGATCTTTCAATTATTCGAAAACGAGCTGTTGGTCAAGGATTTGAAGAAGAGATTACCATTCTTAATCATAAAAATTCTCCTGTTGACTTGACTGTTAAAATTGCTGCAGGATGTGATTTTGCAGATCTTTTTGAAGTAAAAGATGCACAAACAAAGAAAGGTAAATATTATGACCGTGTTGAAAAAAATCAACTTATTTATGGATATAGGAGAGAATCTTTTTTCCGCGAAACAACAATTTCTTCAAGCGTTCCAGCAAAAATCGACAAAGAAGGATTAACGTTTTCAGTCCATATTGAACCCCATAATGCATGGACTACCACTCTAGAAATTATTCCATCTGAAATACTGACTAGTCTTAAGGAAAAGACAGTGCATCACGCAAGAAATATTGATAATGCAAAACTACGTATGAAAGAAGACTTACAAAAAATTGGTGAAGACGTTCCAAAAATATCATGTGATTGGGAACCGCTCATTGAAATATACAGACGTAGTCTCATGGATTTGGCAGCACTGCGTTTTTTCCCTGCAGCACTTCCCGGACAATATCTTCCAGCAGCAGGGCTTCCTTGGTTTATGACAATTTTTGGAAGAGATAGCATGATTACTAGTCTACAAGCACTTCCCTTTACTCCCCAACTTGCAAAAACAACGTTACAAATATTATCAGAACGACAAGGAACACGAGTTGATGATTTTCGCGACGAAGAACCAGGGAAAATTATGCACGAGATGCGATTTGGAGAACTAACAGCGTTTGAAGAAAGACCACAATCTCCTTATTTTGGTGCAGCAGACGTAACGCCATTTTTTATTATTTTACTTGATGAATATGAAAGATGGACTGGAGATGCTGAAATGATACGAAATTTAGAACTCGAAGCACGGGCGTGTTTGGATTGGATTAATACCTATGGTGATTCAAATGGTGATGGATACGTAGATTATAAACGCCACAAAGAAACTGGGCTTGAAAATCAATGTTGGAAAGATTCATGGAATTCCATTTTATTTGCTGATGGATCTAATTCAAAGTTACCCCGAGCTACCTGTGAAATACAAGGATATGTTTACGATGCAAAAATACGAGCTGCTCGCCTTGCACGAGAATTTTGGAATGATGTTGCTCTTGCGTACAAATTGGAACAAGAAGCAAAGGATTTGAAAGAACGATTTAACAAAGACTACTGGATTGAAGATAGAGGATTTTTTGCTCTTGCAATAGATGGTGATGGCAAAAAAGTAGATTCACTCACTTCTAATATTGGTCATTTACTTTGGAGCGGCATTATTGATGATAAGAAAGTAGATACTGTTGTTCATCAATTGATGAGTGACAAACTGTATTCAGGGTGGGGGATTCGCACAATGGCAGAAGGAGAAGGAGGATATAATCCAATTGGATATCATGTTGGAACTGTCTGGCCACATGATAATTCCATTATTGCACTGGGACTACGAAAATATGGATATGTAGACCTAGCAGCAGAAGTTGCAATGCATATGTTTGAAGCAGCAAAATACTTTGGAGGAAGACTTCCAGAAGCTTTTGCGGGATATGAGCGGGCAGTGACAGATTTTCCAGTTGAATATCCAACAGCATGTAGTCCACAGGCATGGGCAACAGGTGCTCCACTTTTGTTACTTCGGGCAATTTTAGGGCTTGAACCAATAAACGAACAACTTGTTGTTGATGCAGCTCTTCCTAAAACACTCGGTCAACTAGAACTTTTGGATATTCCTGGACGATGGGGGAAAGTTGACGCATTTGGACGAGGGCGAATAGAGACAGAAAAAGAAAATAAAGCAATTAATCATCTTAAGTCCACAATGATTACCTAAGAAGTAAACAGAACAAAGAACAGAAGAAAAAATTACGCAGCCAATGTTTCACCGGCGACAGCACGAAATTCTCGAATAACAGTAACTCGTACTTCACCAGGAATTGCCAAACTCTTACTGATTTGTTCTCGTAGTTGATTTGCCAAAATTGTTGCCTGTGCGTCGTCAATTTTTTCTGGAATAACAACAACACGAAGTTCGCGACCTGCTTCGAATGCATATGCATCTTCTACTCCTTCATGTCGCTTTGCCATTTGTTCCATTTCTGTAAGTCTCTTACCATAATTTTCGATATCCTCATAACGTGCACCTGGACGTGCTGCAGAAATTGCATCTCCTACGTGAACAAGAATCGATTCAACAGAGGAAAATGGTTTGTCTTCATGGTGCTCCGCAACACAATTAATAACGGCTTCTGGGAAATTATATTTTTTAAGAAGCTCAACACCAAGTTTTACATGACTTCCTTCGCCTTCTACAACCTTTCCTATATCGTGGAACAATGCTCCAAGTCTTACCACATTAACATCTGCTCCAATTTCACTTGCAAGTGCAACTGCAACTTTAGTAACTTCCAAAGAATGAAGAACCAAACTTTGTCCATAAGACGTACGGAATTTAAATCTTCCGAGAGTTTTGAGCAAATCGACAGGAATATTAAATACCCCAACTTCTTGAGCAAGCTTTTGTCCTTCCTCAAGCATAATTCTGTCAACTTCTTGTTGGGTTTGTTTGACAATCTCTTCAATTCTAAAAGGCTGAATTCTTGTGTCTTTCAGAAGTTTTTCCAAAGACCTTCTGGCAATTTCGCGTCTAACCTGATCGAATGAAGAAAGACGAATTACTCCTTCTTCATCAAGCATCACATCAACTCCTGTTGCCATTTCAAAAGCACGAATATTGCGACCTTCTTTTCCAATGATTCGTCCCTTCATTTCTTCCGATTCAACTGGAATAACAGAAACTGTATATTCTGCAACATAATTTGTTGCTCCATGTTTCATTGCGTCGGCTAAAATTTCCTTAACCTTAAGGTTTGCTGTTGCTTTTGCTTCCTCTTCTCTTTCGCGGATGATGCGCGCAACTGCTGCAGTTTCATTATGTTCTACCTCTTCCAAAAGCTTTTCTTTTGCTTCAGTAGCAGTTATGTTGGAGAGTTTTTCGAGTTTTGCTTTATACTCGTCTTTTAGTTTTTCTACTTTTTCTTTTTCTTCTTCAAGTTTTTCTTGCTTTTCAAGAAGTTTTTTCTCTACATCAAGTGCTGTATCAGCCATATATTTATAATATAAAAAGAAGAACCTAAAAACTAGGCTATCGAGGTTGACGTGAAGGAAATTGTGTTCTTCATAACCCTTACTTCTTTCTTCATATAGTATACTACTTTTGCAATAATTGGT
>PPGL01000036.1 GCA_003173915.1 Candidatus Levyibacteriota bacterium
TTCTTGTTTTACTTATTGCAAAAATAAATTATATTCCTCATACCTTTCTCACTGGCTGGGACAATCTGCATCCAGAATTTAATTTTCGACTTAATATTAGTCGCGCTGTATTTGCAGTCTGGCAAGAGTATCAAGGAGTTGGACTTCTTGGAGGAATGGGGCACGCAGCCGAACTCCCCCACGAGCTAATTCTTTTTCTCTTCTCCACAGTCTTTTCAGAAAACTCACTTCGCTATTTGTACACCTTTCTCATGCTTTTTGTAGGAGCTACAGGCATGTATGCATTTCTCTTTGTTATTGAAGAGTCATATATTGCCGCTTTTTCTGGTGCACTGTTTTATCTTCTTAATCTTATGACAATCCAGTTATTTTATGTTCCCCTTGAAGTGTTTACAACGCAATTTGGATTTTTTCCATGGATTTTACTGTTAAGTTATGTATGTCTCTCACGTCCAAGGAAAAAACATCTGTTGCTTTTATTTGTTGTACTTCTTCTGTCAACACCAGAGGCGTATGTTCAAACAGTATTTTTTGTCACTGCTGGTGCTGTTTGTATTCTATTTTTAGTGTGGTTTTTGGATAATCGAGTAAAAAGAAGTCTCAAACATACAACTATCATCGCGCTCGTGTTTTTCCTTGTTAACGCATTCTGGATGCTCCCATTTTTCTACTTTTTTATAACAAGTGCGGCAGTTCCTGTGCACGCAAAAATCAATGAGATGACAACAGAAAGTATTTTTCTCCAAAACCGAGAATTTGGATTTTTACCAGATGTCATGCTTTTGAAAGGATATCTCTTTAATGATGTTGACCCAGGTCTTACGGGAAACACACTCATGATGGAGCCCTGGAGAACCCACCTTTCTCACTTTTACATATTTCCAATTGGCTTTATTTTTTTTGCAGTTATTTGTATTGGGGCAGTTGTGTTGTGGAAAAAAAATACACCACTTTCTCGCACCTGTGTAATACTTTTTTTTATCTCCTTTAGCGCACTTGCAACAGCAACGCCACCATTTTCTTGGATTACGGGGTTTATTCGCAACTATGTTCCGTTTGTTGGGCAGGCGTATCGTTTTCCTTTTACAAAATTTGGCGTGTTGGCAGGATTTAGTTATGCTTCCCTTTTTGCTTTCGGACTACTGTATCTTTTGAAGAGAGTGAATAAACCCTTTCGTTTTTTTGTCCCGCTTACTTTTGTTGTATTACTTTTTGTGTATATATTTCCAATTTTTACTGGCAACCTGATATATACAAAAGAACGCCTTGGTATTCCAAATGATTATTTTGATCTGTTTCGCTTTTTTCAACATCAAAACCCTACAACACGCATTGCAAATTTACCTCAGTATACGTTTTGGTCTTGGGAATTTTATCAGTGGGGATACAGCGGATCTGGTTTTCCTTGGTACGCAGTTCCTCAACCAATGATGGACAGAACATTTGACCCGTGGTCTTTCTACAACGAAACGTATTACGACCAACTTTCCCATGCAATCTATGCAGAAAATCCCAAACTTTTGGAAAGTGTTTTAGATAAGTATCAAATTTCTTGGATCACTGTTGATAAAAATGAATATAATCCAGAATATCCGCTGCTTTTTATTAGTCCAAATATTGA
This sequence comes from Candidatus Levyibacteriota bacterium, assembly GCA_003173915.1. The sequence continues at coordinate 1,622 of PPGL01000036.1, forward strand.
CACACTTCTTGCACAAATTCCGGGAGTAAAAAAAGTAAAAAAATTTGGAAAAATTTCTGTGTATGCAGTCAAATTACAAACAAAGATGAGTCGATTTACTTTCCTCACAAACCCTCTCCCTCATATAAATGAGACTCCAACAAACAATGACACCTTTTATCAAAATTATGGCACATACATTGCAGATAAAAATCCAACAAATAGCACAATTGTTTTCCCCTTTGCTGCACTTGGTATGGATAATGCGTCTCTTGGGTTTACTGTTACAGAAAACCCGTCTTCTTTCTTATTTTCTTCTCAAGTTGCTAATATCACAGCAGAGCAAACACTTCATATTCCAGATATCACCGGCCAAAAACCTTCCTTTACTCTTGCTATCAGTCCTCCTCAAAATGCTTCCACAGTTACATTTGGATCCCAAAAAACACCAGTCACGATAGATGCAGAGCAATCAAGCCAAAATCTTTCTGTACGAATAAAAAGGATTGACTCTCAATATTTTTCTGCAGCAATTACACCAAACCCTCAAAACACATCTTCCCAAAACTGCGATACAATTCGAAATGGAACAGTCTCAACAACAATGGAAGGCAAACTCCTGCAAATCTCCTCCTACAATGCAACAGTCTGTGCAACCTACACAGCAAATTTTCTGTCCCATACACAAGGTTATATTGTCAACATTCCTGTGCAACATGTTGTTGGACAGGGACTGCACGTTTGGTTATCAAATGACAACGAAGACTTTACACTATTTGATACGTATCTACCAGAAAATATAACACAACTTCACACCTATACATTTCTTATTCCTCCACTTGAGAAGTTTTCAACATCCTATGCACTTCGTATTGCAAATATTTCGATTGGAAATGAACAATCAATCAACAGAATTGGAACAATAACCTTCTCCCCTATCCCCTACTCTTTTTTGCGAGATATTTCTTTTTCCAATTCGTCTTTTCCAACAAAAAAAGCTAATACTATTGAACCTTCTTCTGTTTCTCACCCCAATCCAAGCATGTATATATTGCATCTGCAGCCTGCTCAACTGCATTCGCATCCAGTTGTTGTTCTTTCTCAGGGATTTGACATAGGATGGAAAGCATATGAGATACCACATGCCACGTGCAAACTCTTGTGCATTGTGTTCCCTTTCCTTTTTGGGAGAGAACTACCAAACCACGTACTTATTAATAACTGGGAAAACGGCTGGACAATACAAAACAGCTCACCTACTATTGTTATGGTCTTTTTTCCCCAATACCTTGAATATTTGGGCTTTATCATTCTTGGAATAGGCATGGTTTGGATAGTCAGACTAACCTAGTAATAGGTTTGTAATAAATATACATACCTTCGTAAGAATTTGCTTGTTTTGCAAACTCCAAGTTATCCAAAAGTTATCCACATTTTTTTATCGTAAAAAATTATGCTGCAATGACAATCTAAATTTACATATTTTTACTCTAAGTCTTATATATTTTAGGGTATATTTTGCTATAGGTTGACAATTGATAATTGCTGTGCTACGATAACTTTATATGAGGCTGTTACGAGTATTATTAGGATTAAACCACAAACAAAAAGCAGTAAGAAAAACAATTAAAGATTATCAACAGGAAGTGTTAACTCGACAAGGTCGAGATCAAATTAAGCAATTACTCAAGCTCGGTCAATTAATGCCAGTGGCATTAATGTAATTCTTGTTCTTGTGACGAATTTATTAAGGTTATAAAGTGCAACAGGCAGAAGAGAAAGGTGCCTGAAGCATAAAAAAAGAGCATCGCTTTCGTTACTCAAAATGATAAGCTCGGTACGATAAGCAATGCTCTTGTGACTTTGCAATTAGTCCTTAAAGGCAGGATAAAAACTAAATGCTTACCCAGCATAAAGAAAATTTGGTTGGTTGTCAAGAAAAATTAAGGAAGCTAAAATCAATCAATTAGATTGGTAAGAGAATATTTTTTACAAAGATTATTGCTTGTAATGGGGTAAGAAAGTAGGGCAGGCTTTCTTACCTCTATTAGAAGCAATAAGCACTACAAACTTCTTCTGTGACGCATAAGAATACCTCAAGACAAACTTTTTATTAAAAGATTACTATTTTGTAGGAAGAGGAATTTGCGTTGTTTGTGGAACAACCTCTTTTTGTTCTATTTGTGTAGGAGTAGGCGTCGCAGCTCCTTGGTTGTTGCCAATATTTACCGGTGCAACTTCGACAATTTTATCTGCAATTGGATCGTATAAAATGGCTTCTTTTGCTTTTGTATAGATAAGTACTTTAAATCCGTTTTTTGCATTCTCAAAAAATGGTTGTCCTTTTAATTTGGTAATATCTGCAACAGTTGCAAGGGTGGGAACTTCGTCTTTTGGAAGAACCATAAGCTTTCCTACTTTACCAACAACCATCGTCACCTCTTGCTGTCCACTATTTGAAGCATTTGTGAGCATACTTTGTGCTTTTTGATACTGCAAATAAAAGAATACTCCTCCTGCAATACCAATAAATGCAACGGCTGCCAGCAATATAGTCATGACTCTTGGAGAAAATAATTGTTTCATACTACTCCACTAGTTTAAATTCCTTCTTCAGCCTTGTCAAGGTCAAAACAACAACACTGTTTATTTACTAGGATACCACTCTCCAGAATTTTCTGTATGAGTGTTGTTTACATGCTCGTAAAAAGACCTGCCAAGAGGGTATCTCTACGTGAGAAAGACCACGAAGAGATGGAGCAAAACATGTACACGACACGTTTGGGGATACGGCGGTTGGATAAAGAAATATTCACGTATTTACTTGTCCGATACCGCAGAGACACCCCCTTATTGGCTTCTTTTTAGATAACTTCTGCGCGATAAATCAGCAGTATTGCATCTATTTGTTTTTGCACTCGTCCTGCCCAATATGTTACGAGTGCATGAACTCTTTTATACATATGTCACCTCCTTTCTTTACTTCCAAAGCGTTTGCAATGGAAGGTCCTTTTTTATACAAACAGCACATGCGTGAGAAATGAAATAACTTGCCTGACCAAACCGTACAGGCGTGTCGCTTTTCATTTCAGCATGACTGTTGCAATCCGAACAAACCTCTTGCCGACAAAACGATACACTATGGTGTCGGCAAACTACTCACTGTTGAAATTGGTGTTGGAGAAAGAGTAATTGTTGGAAGAATACTTCCTGACTCTGTACTTTGTGTCGTAATTGGATTTGTCACAGAAAGTGCTGTCCATGAAAATGACACATCAGAGGTTGCGGGTTTGTTAAGAACAATGCTAAATCCGGTGTTTGTTCTGTTGATAATGATGTATGAGTAACCCTCTGACAAAATATTTTGTCGTAGGTCATCCTGTGACATCGTAGATGAAGCACCCAAGACATTGGTAAGAGTTGCCGTAATAACAGGAGCATCTTCATAAGGATGAGCAAAAGATACAGCGACACTATTTGCTCCTTGATGGATTGTTGCAAATCCACCGGTATCACTATTAAATGTTGCGTGACCACTAAAGGTAACATCTTTGTGAAAAAATACATTATCAAAAAAGTCTGCGATATTCCCGACAATAAGATTTCCTGTGCGAATCGTATCAATGACAGACAAAATACCTTCAAACAGTCCATCACCTTGCACGCGTAAATCTCCTGATACAGTTGCTAGGCCATCGACAGACAAACTAGACAAAGACATTACCCCCGAACTTGTTGCAATATCGGTCGAACTCAGGACTGCTGTTGTTTGATTTTCTAGTGAATTTACTGTGTCTTTTAGTGTTGCTATTTGTGATAGTAAGTCTGTCTGTACATTTGCAATGTTGTCCGATCCATCATAGTATCCATGCTCTACAAAAACCGAGATCTGTCCAATTCCATCGCCAGTATATCCTTCAAGTGCTTGGCCAATAATTGGACCTGCTGTTGCTGCTTTCATTGCAACGCCTGGAACACTTGAAGAAACGAGATAATCTCCAGATGTAATCTCTCCACTTTCTGTAGATACATTAACCGGAACTCTTCCAACAAGTGCAACAGGAATTGCAGGAAGACCACTGATTTGATTGTCAAATTGAGACAAATGAAGTGCTGGATGTTCGGAATACACACCAATAACTACATGATCATTGAGGCCATGCGATTTTTCAACAAGTCCTGCTTCTGCTGTATCAATTGCTACTAAATCTCCTGGAGAAAGCTCGTTATCTCGTGTTGGATAGTCTTCTGCCACATCATAGGCTCCAGTATTTGTTACAAGCGAATGATCCATAACAAAGGTACCAGTATTCCCATCTGTTGAATTTTGATATGCACTAGTACTTGCAATAAAGAAAATAGAAGCATCGTTGGTAAGACCATTTTGCTCCCCACCACCTTGGGATGTTTGTGCAGCAAACTTTAGTGCATAGGACTGATCAATTGCTGCTGTATACTGATACACTTCAGCGCTCGATGGCTCACTGGTCCCAGCAATAAGATTACCATTGTACTGGATAAGTTTTGCTGTACTATCAATATTTGCAGTACTACCAAAAGTTCCGGTTGCATTAATAAGTGTCCAGCTTCCATCTGATTCGTAACGATACACCTGAGACGTATTTGGTTCCTGAGTACCAGCATACAAACGGCCATTATAGACAACAAGTGATGAAACACCATCTATGTTTGCTGTACCTCCAGAGGTAATAGTTCCTTGAGCAGATGTCATTCGATTAAAGTAGTTTATTGTCGATTGAATGCTGTTATCTTCTAAGCGAAAAATATCTGCAAGATTGGCTTGTCTGACACCCATAATAAGTGCGCCATTATAATCAATCATTGACATAACTTCGTCTTCTGTACTAACGTTTGTTGTTCCAGTAGTTCCATTGGTAATTACAAAACGTCCAGTAGTTGTATTTACTTTGGTAAATGGCGTACCCGGAGTACCAGCGTTGAAACGATACACTTCAGCTCCTCCAGCACCGTGCAGGGTCGCAATGTAAAGAGAATCATCATGTACAGCCATAGCAGTAACAGAATCAACCGCAGTTGTAGTAATAAAGGTACCCGCAGTGGTATTCATTGGAATCCAGGTTGTTCCCCCCAGATACTCATATAATTCAGCTTGAGCAGCTTTTCTTGTCCCGATAAATAACCTTCCATTATAAACGCCCATTGACGCAACACCATCTATTGCAGTGGTCGTATTAAATGTACCAGCAGTACCATTCTTATTAAGCTGTGCCCAGCTGGTACCTCCATTGTATACATATACCTCTGCAGTTGTTGATTTTTGAGTACCAATGTACAGCTTGTTATTATAGACTGCCATTGATGAGACCATATCAATTGCAGAAGTTCCACCATTAGCAATTGTTCCTGTACCACCTACCTGAGAAACAACACTCCACGAGCCAGATGTTCCGTTGTAGCGTAACACTTCAGCTTTTCCGGAAAGGGATGTTCCAGCATACAAACTTCCGTTATACACAACCATAGCGGAAATAGATGCAACAGATCCTTGCGAGCTTCCAATTGTTCCAGGAGTACTTCCTGAAATTCTTGTCCACGTATTTTGTGCTGTTGCGACTGTATTTGGTGCCTGTCCAATACGAATATTTCCATTTTCTACATCAAGAGCGTCTACTGGATTGTTCGTCCCGATGCCAACATTTCCACCATTACTTATGACAAATTCTGTTGTTCCAGAAGAAGAAGCAGTAAAGATATCTCCAGAAGTTGATTGTTTGTTAACAATAAGTCCTGCCTGTCCTCCTGCATTTGGAGAAATAATAACAGTACTAATGCCACTATTTGCACCAATGGTAATATTTTCATTCGCTGTTGTCTGAATTGCTCCAGCACCAGAAAGTGTTAGTGCTCCACCATTATTCAGTCCTGAGGAAATGCTGGCTGTTGGAGTACCGGTATTCACATTAACAACGGCAAATTTTGCCGACGTCGTTGCTTGTCCACCAACGAGTAAATCTGTCGTATCGTTAAACGAAGAAAGCGCTCCATTTGCCAAATTCCAGTGCATACATGTTCCCCATGTAGGAGAAGACCCTCCTAAAAGACATTGAGTACTACTCCCTGCTCCTGTTATTTGTAAAAGTCCTGTACTTGTTCCATAAAGAATCCCGCCTGCAACTGCATAATTGCTGTCAGTAATATTCCCATTTGACCCGATGGTAAAACGTGTTCCACCAGATTGTGAGGCAGTAAAGATATCTCCTATGCCTCGTTGATCTATCACAAGGGTTGCTTTTCCAGTATCTCCAGAGATTGAAGCAACAGGAG
>PPGL01000046.1 GCA_003173915.1 Candidatus Levyibacteriota bacterium
CGGTGGTGAAGTAGCTAACACAGCTGTCTGCAGAACAGCCATTCAGGGGTGCAACTCCCCTTCGCGCCTCAAATAAAAGCAATGTTAAGTCCTGAGGTAGAATCACAAACAAAAAAAGCAGCAAAGGAAGAAACAGAAGGCGAAGCAAAACGTCGAAAAGTTACTGATGTTAATTCGCAAGATTTTGAAAGCGGATATAGCGAAGAGCAACAATCATTAGATATAGAAGCACGAAGTGGAGATTTGTATGCTCTTAAAAAAAGTAAGAAGTTTCAAAATCTCAACTCGTCTGCAAAAGCCTTGGTAGCATATCAAACAATTTCGGGGCAGCTCGGGAAGCTTGTTGATACATATGCGCGGCTTGTAGAAAAAGATTTGCATCAAGCACAAAAAATGCTTGCAGAAATTAAAAAAATTCGAGCAATGCAGAAAATGCTTTTGACAAAACTATTTGGCGAGCTTAAGTTTGATGATAGTAGCGATATCGACGCAAAAGAATTGGAAAAAGAGTTGAAAGAGTTTTTAGAATAGTTTATGGTTAAGAGTTGATGGTTTGTGGGTGATAGTAAAAGAGAATCTATTAACCATTAACTATTTACTCTTGACTAATAAGGGCCGGTAGTTCAGCGGTAGAACGCTTCTCTGATAAAGAAGAGGTGGATGGTCCGACTCCATCCCGACCCACCAATGCCAAGCGGATTGACAAACAAAATGGAAAACATCCAAAATAATCCTCAGCAACAATTACTAGCTTCTCCACAGCCATCTGAACAAACTAGTTCTAAGAAGCCTCCTATGCTATCAGTAATACTTATTGGCATTATTATATTTATTATTATTAGCAGTTTAGCTTACATGCTATTTATAAGAAGTTCCAAACAATCATCAAATCAAGTTTCAAAAATTGCGATAAAACCAACAAGTACTGCAACTCCTTTTTTAACTACTTCAGTTTCAATATCTCCTACAAGCGTGCCTGGTTGGAAAATATACCAAAATGCATTATATGGATTTACCTTAAATTATCCAGATACCTTTTCTCTTTATGAGAAACCTGGTCAAGTTCAAACATTCATTCCGCAATGCAATGATACATCACTCGTAAGCTGTTTATTCCTCTCACCAACAGTAAATAAATACCCTAATTTTGCGGGTGCTTCTATAGAAATTAATGTTTCAAAAAAGGATGAAGTTACATCAGCAGATATTAAAAATGAGACAGATTGTAAAGCATACTTTACTGCAAGACTGACAGATCCGAATTCGGCAACAACAAAACAAATAAATGGTATCGTGTTTTACTATGGTACCTTTGGTCAGGGAGCTACTGGACATATCATCTCTGAGCAACATTTTGAAACTTACCTCAATAATACTTGTTTTTATGTCAAACTAAACGTTGCTTATGATGATGTTAATCCACCATTTTTTACACAGGAGAGCCTTGTATTTGCACTACTAAATCAAATTCTTGCCACATTCAAATTTACAAATTAATTTGCAATTGCAGAAACGTTCTCTGAAACCTGATAAGATACAAATACAGCGAGTTCCATTTTTGATTATCGCTGCCCACTAATACCCGTTGTTTAGTGTTTTATTTTAGTATAATTTGAAGCAGACTTTTTTAGTTCGTTATCCATAGTAAGTAGCCCAATTTTTCTGTTGTAAGCTAAGGCAACATACGACGAATCATAACAAGTCAGAGAATATTTTTGAGAAATTTTCCATAACAGCTTATACTCAACAAAATCTAACACAATATCTAGCTTAAGAAATTCATGCAATAGTTTTTTTGCTTTGGCCTGTGTTAATCTTTTTCGTAAAAATGCCGATCTTAATCCATTAGCCACCTCAAAAGGTAAGAGTTTAGTTGAATAAAGCTCGATTTCTCCATTCGCATATTGCTCAAAAATAGAATCAATTCCAGAGCTTTTTTCATCTGGAAGAAGCCAGCCAAGTAGAAAAGATGCATCTATTACAAATGCAAGAGGCTTATTTTCTGCCATAGTTAATAAGTTCTTTATAATCAATCGCCTTGTTACTTATTTGAGGCCTAGTCTTGAGAATATTTTTTAAAACTTGCTTTCTGTGGGAATAAGGATCTTGAATAAAGTAATTGTTTTTAATCGCTTTTCTCACCAACTTGCCTACAGTCGTTTTTTGTTGCTTTGCAAGGTGTTTGAGTGTCTTAATTGTTTCTTCGTCTAGGAGGATTTGTGTTCTATGTGTTAACATGTGTATATTTTAATAAAACATGCACATACTGTCAAGTGAATATTCGAATATACTTCTTCAATTTCATCCCGAGTCGCACGTTGTTGACTTCATAAAACATACCTTATACACTTAATTCATGCAGCAACAAGAAGGTCCACCAATGGGCGAGCAAGTCCAGCGCTCAGAACAACAGAGAGGTAAAGGTCAGCAACCTCGTCAAGAACGTACCACGCGTCCCTTAAATTTAGATGAGCGAGGGAAAACGCCTGCAGAGCAGCAAACTGAATTTGTCCAAAGATTTGGTGGGGACAGGTATCTATACTATAGAGAAATATATCCCCGTGAGGAAGATGCAGAAATGCTTGCAACATCAGACCAACGCGCATTGGAGAATAGAGTAAATAATGGATTTGTTTATTATGGAATGGAGCCACACTTAGCAGCCAATCCTGTCATGTCAGATGTCTTTAGAGAGGTAGATAGGTTAGGAAATTATGGATACCTTAATCCTTATCCGGCATCAGGACTTGTAGATGAGTTAAATTTGGCTGAGGAACAATCAATTCGAGATGCTACTCGTAATCCTATAAAAAGAAGATTGAATTTAATCAGTTATAGGCTGCATGGAGGATATTTTGGTGGAGTTAATGGTGAAGGAAGAGCGGATAGATTTAGAGAAGGGTTGCGAGATTTTGGAATTGTAAGCACTCTAGATATGTTTGATCAAATTCAGCAAGGAGAATTGCCAAGGCTTCTTTTATCAGAAAGAGAGGCAGCAATGTCTTTAGAAATGTTGACTGCAGAAGATCTTGCTAACTTAAGTGATTTTGGGCAAAGCGTAGTGGGACGATATCTCCCTCAAAATGCAGAACTTCCTGCTGCTTCTGAAGATATAACGCAATTACATGAATCATTTAGAATATTTGTTGATCGGTTTGCAACTGCTTTTTCCTCTGCGGATAATTACATGGCCTTTGATCAACAAAGACAAGAGCAAGGATTAGATCTTTACCCTTCGATAATTGTAAATGCAATGAGATATGTAGATATTTTAACCCAAGATCTTCATGAGCGCCCTCGACAATTTCCTGAATATTCAACAAGAGCACAACTCGAAGCGTTAGCTTCAGGAAGACCTGACGTATTTACGGCAGATGATGTGGCGGTTGTTCCTGAAGAAGGAGCGATTCCTCCTGCAATTGCTGTGCTTGCTCCTGAGATGAATTCTGTTGGAGCTGTGGAAATACATTCTGGACCTGATTCAAATGCGGCTTCAGTTGTTGTTACTGATGTACCTCCTGTTAATAACCGTGCAGCAGCTGTGGAAATACGGTCTGAACCTGATGCACCTACTGCATTAGTCGTTGCTTCTGATGCGCGGCTTGCTGGACAGGAGCCGCCTACTGTTGTTAATGAAGAAGCTCCCCTAGAAATTGATACGACCGGTATCCCGACAGATATTGCAGAAGGTATAAGAAAGATACTCCTTACAGAAATGCCCGATGCCGTGAGTAGAGGAAGTACGAATAGCTTAACGATTGATTTACGGAATCTTCAACAGTTCTTGGAACATCTAGATACAATGACGCCCGAAGCATCACTTCGCCCAACAGATGCTAGATTAGGTACATTTAAACAAGCAGTGGAAAGAGCAGTCAGAGCAAATATTACCCAAGGATTTGAAAATATCTTCAAACTTGCTGAAATGTGGGCAAGTCAAGGTAGTAGAGACCACGTCCTTGAGCAGACCGGAAAAGTGCATCAAATTTTAGAGCTTGCTCAAAAATTTGACATTCGTTTGGCAATAATACCAGAGGGAAGAGAAGGAGATACAGGCCAGGGAGAGAGAAGACCGTTACAAACCAGCGATGAAATAACTCGATATATGGATGAAAGAGTAAATCGACTACTCGCCCAAGGGCTTCAGTATAATATTGATACTATTAGAAATGTTGCATTTAGTGGTGAAGTGCCAGATATAAATAAAATTCAAGCTGGACTATTTGAATGGATGGACTTCATGGAATCACGAGGTGTACCTGTGGTTTTACAAGATGAAGCGGGAGGTTCTGCAGATAGCGCTGCTTTAGTTAGTCCAAAAGATGTTGCTAAAAGAATTATTGATAGAGAAGTTAGAAAGGTACTTAGTAAAAATCTTGAAAGAGTTCTTGCGACTGCAGCTTTTCAAATTAGTCATCCGAATTCTGGTCCATTTGATGTCCTTATAAGAGACCGGGCAGCATATGTTGCTTTAGGACAGCGGTATGGACTTATAAATTATAATTTACCAGAAGTTATAGTAGGAGAACAGTTTAACCCGAATTTATTAGATCGAGAAATGACGAGGATTATGCAGCAAAATTTGGAAGCAGGTTTTCAGCATATTCAAGAGTATCACCTTCAGCAACTCAGAATGGGAGTTCCTAGTCAGGTAAGACATATAACGAAAGTTATGGACGAATATATAGAATTGGCAAGAACATATGGAGTAAGAGAGGTGGGAGGTAGACGCCTTAATCCAACACAATTACACAATTCTCTCGAAGCCCACTTTACGGTAGCAAACATGCAGCAGGGAGTAAACGCACTTTATGCAGATATTAGAATGGAAATGCAGAAAAGTCCTTCTAATGCCAAGCAAGCAGCAAGGCGACTCGAAGAATTTAGAGCTTTTGCTCAAGAAGTTTTGGGATCGGAGAGTAGGGATCTAGACTTTTCAGCGGCTGACAGATATATAAAAGACCATGCCATTGGTGCACCTCAAATAGCAAATTAAGAAGTTGAGCCTAAAAGAGTCTAAATGTTAAGTGCTATAGGAGAAACTTCAGATTCTTGATAGTATTAATTTATCTTGATTTATGATTGTATTTTTCTTGACAAGATTGTAATTATAGGATATAATTGTTTTCATGCAAAGAAATTGGAGAGAGGGAATGAGACCCAAAAGATTGGCAGCAAACGTGCTTCCTCCTTTAGGAGGGTTATTATTAGTTGGAGATGCAATTCGCAGAGTATCAGAAACACCACATCCTAACTTTGGGCTTGCTACTGCAGAAATAATACTTGGATCAGGACTTCAGCTTGTTACTGGTGTTGCTAATCGAAGACTTAATCGCACGGAGGCAGATAATCGTAATCTAGAACTTCTTGGTGACCAAATGTCTCATATATACCAAAATATTATTGCTGCTACCAGGATTTTTCCAGGTGAAGGGGAAGAACAGGCTGATGATTTAACTCATGTATTTGTTCGCTCTGTTGCTGCTCTTGCTTTAGCTGATAAGTTGGAAGAAGTAGCCTTGGGAACTCCGAAAAGGTCTCTACGTAAAAGATTACTCTTTGCAAATCAGTATGCAAAGCAAGCTATCGAACGAGATTTGCAGGTTTCAGAAAGAGTTTTGGAAAAATTGCGAGAAAAAGAACAAATGCCAGAAGCAGATCTTGCTTTAATGATTGGCCATTTTAAATCTCAAGTAAGAGAACTTATAGAAAGAGCTGGAGAACACGTTATCCCCGTAGGTTCACTTAATGATATTGCACAACTTGCTATTGTGCGTATACAAGGTAAGTCTCCAGATGTTGCCAATCAGGTTAAGACATCTTTGTCACGAAAAACACTCAGTGATAGATGGAGAAGAAGATAACTATCCTCATTCCTTACAAATTCTCTTAACACTCCTTACGTATATCTCACATGCCATGAATATAATTTCTTGGTATGGCAGGACCAGGACCCGAAAGAACACCGGCGCAAAGACCCGAACAAACACCAAATAACCCACCTTTGTCTGCAATAACAATCACAAGAGAAGGGAAAGCACCCCAACAAGTTGCTGTACGAAGTATTGATGCACTGTTTGGAAGTGTTGCTCATTATAATGAGCAATTTTCAATGGGGACAATGATGGCTCGTTTTATCATGGCCCATCTTGAGGCTCAGATGAAAGATGATGAGACACGAGAGCCTTCCTTACAAACAGAGCGTCGTGAACAATTCCTGACTGCTGCGCAAATAGACTTAATCCATAGTCCAGTGTTGTCTGCGATGGGTTTGTCTTTAGATCCTGCTGAAGGCAAAGAAGCAGTTATGATGACAGGGGGAGAGCAAGTTGGGACAGGAGAGCTTCGTATGCATGTTGCAGATGCAGAACAATTTACGAGCTTCTTACAAGCTATACCAAGAGAAGGGTTTGCCGCAACAGCTCTTCCGCAGCATTTAGCAACAGTGTCAAATGTTTTGGCGCAACAATTACTAGATACATATGATTTGCAAAATCCATCGCCGCATGCCCTAGAATTACTGGGTGGCATGGGGGCAGTTTTACAAGAATATAAGCGGCTTGGAGTTCCTGCTCAAAGACTCGAAACATATTACGCTCATGCACAAAAGCAGGATTTACGAGAATATTTGCTTGTTGAACATTTTGGACTCCTGACACAGCCTGGGCAGTATTTTGGTCCTGCAGATTGGCAAAAAGATTCAACTCCGCAGCAACTTCTTGATAGGTGGAAACATGCGTTTCAAACTATTGCGGTCATGGGGAGAAATCCTCATGCCACAGAGCTTCGTGGGGAGGTAACTCGCCATCTTCGTAACTGTGCCAGTATAGCCTTGGCTGATTTACAAACACTGCCGCATCACTCGGAGGAAGAAAAAAGAAGGTTGGGTATTGTACTCGGAAGAATGCTGACAATTCTCTCAAATGTGTAAAATTTTACTGGAAGCTCTATTTGTTCAACCGATTCTTCCCTAAAGTCCCTAAAGATAGAGCACCTTGTCCCCATTGTCATTGCGAGGAGCCAGTTCGATAAACTCAGGGCGACGTGGCAATCCCTATCTTGCCGGCAGGCAGGTCTTCTTCTCGAGATTGCTTCGCTTCGCTCGCAATGACAAGTAGAGGCTTGGAAGAAAAAATATCCCATATTGTATATTTACGAAATGTCATTCATGTGATATGCTTGCCGAAAGCATCTAAAGCACATGAAACGGAAAAAAGAGCCAATCAGGGAAAGAATATACACATTTCTAGAGCAACCCCAGGGGTTGTGGCCAAATGTATTTCAGGGATTTATTTTCCTTCTTATTTTTATCTCGGTTGGGATGGTTGGAGTAGAATTTCTTTACTCCAGCATATTTCTTCAATATGAATCAATTTTCCACGTAGTAAACCTTGTAATTCTACTCATTTTTACTATTGAATTCTTGCTCCGACTTTTTACTGCTCCTAAGAAAATGTCTTTTGTAACAAAACCGTTGAGTCTTGTTGATTTTTTTGCAATTGCGCCAAATTACCTAGAATTTGTTGTTCCGGCGATTTTTCCAACCACCGAACTTCGAATTTTGCGACTTATTCGACTGTTGCGCTTTAGCAGGGCTTTGCGGCTTCTTATGCTGTTTCGATATCAATCCATATTCAAAAAAGTTCTTCAGTATCAAGGAACCATCCTTCAGGCAATTACCCCTGTGTTAGTTTTTCTGGGAGCGCTAAAACTCTGTATTGTTTTTTTAGAAATGCATCATTTGTGGATTAGCGATACCAACTTAGAACAACTTTTCGCCATTATTGGTTTTGCCCTTGGTATTATTTTGTCTGTCAAAATAGAAATGACTCATGATAAATTTTTGCAGGTAGAAAATGCAACAATTCGACTCTATGCAACGTTACGAACTCTTACAAATATCATTAACCGACTTCATCCAGGATATGGAAAACAAACAATCAAGGAGTGGACTCAGACATTCTTAAAGCTTTTACATAGTCCCAAGGCTGATAATTTTCTTATTACGAAAGCAAATGAGAAGCTGTATAAAGAGATTGCGACGATAGAAGAAAAACCTGCGGATATCCACAATTATTATCTGCAAATAGTCAATGATGCTGCGTTTTGTCTTGAGAAAAAAACGCATTTGACTCCAAAAGCGTACGACACACTTTTGCATCAGGCAACAATGTTGTACTTAATCCTTACTGCGATCTTTATTCCAGGGCTCACGGGTTTTATTTCTGTTTTGGTTGCAAGCTACGTATTGTACGGAATGTACTATCTGACTCAAGATATGGATACAATTATTGCAGGAGAGTTTGATCTTATTAACATCCGCACGAGTCAACTTGAGCATCTGGTGGAAAATTAAAAGGAGTTAGTCAAAGCGTTGCGAGCACTGAACCTACGGTTGCTCTTCCACGAAAACCCGCGCTAGGAAATAGGTTTTTCTTCTGCAAGTATACAATCTGTAACTTTTCCATTTCTTGCTGATGCCATAAGGATTATTTGATGACCGGGGAGCGCCAGCCACTGTCGTACCCAGCCTTGCTTTTGTAGTTTTTCCGCAACAAGTTGAGAGGTCTCAATACTTTCCGTATCAATTACAACAGTGTGTACATTTTGAGCAAACGAAACACCTTCTTGTCCATCATGTGCAACTCGATGTGCAATTGCGTAATGTGCTTGAGAAAGTGGACCATCAACCGATTGGATATCTTTTGTTAAATCTGCTTGGGGTATCGTTACTTGAAATGCACTTCCTGGAAGTCCAAATGTACTCGGGAAACGTGATTCAAGTGTATGCGTATTTGTTGTCAGAAATACTGTTGATGGATCTTGTAAGGCGGTTTCTTCAGTAAGTGTTTCATGTTGAGACCTCAGAAATGCAGCATGGTCGTGAGCTGCGCGAAGAAATGTTTTGAATCCTTCTGGAATTGCTCCAAATTCTGTTGTTGCATCAAGATTGCCAATTGTTGGAATTGTTCCCTCTCGGTATATTGCTGCCTCTGTGATTTCACCGTCAATATAGCCTGCAAATTGTTCTGAGCATAAAAGATCGAATGCTGTACCTGCGTCTCGACGACTGTTTGGTCGTAAAATTCCAAGTACTGCAATTTCTCCTGTTCGATGATCTTGAACACCAAAAAGTACTGGTTTGCCAGTTTGTTCTATAATGTCTGTAGCTGACTCATACGCTTGTAGTGTTGGATCGTAGTGATTTAAGTGTCGAGCAACATATTCTGCTGCATGAATATCACCAGTTGGTTCGTGTCCATGGATCATTTGGCTTTTCTTTTCTGCTGCACCGCCGCAACCTTCTGGAAGATGTTTGTCACGAAGTTGCTCGCCATCATAATGTGCTAGAACAATAACTCCATCAATTGGTTTGCCTGTACTATTTTGTTCTGTCCTTAATTGTTGCGCAAAGAGATCTGTTCCCGCGGCAGAAATATTTGCCACAACATTTGTTGCTGGAGGAAGCCATCGTCTGGAATCCGAACAAACAAATGCTGTAAGTCTTGAGAGAGGAGAAGATCTGTGATTCATTCGCCATGCTTCTGCTTGTCTTCCTGCATTATCTGTCATGAGTGTTGCAGGTGTTACTGCGTCAACACGCCTTGTGTGTTCTGTTCTTGTACGTTCTCCAAGCGGTCCTGTCATAAGAACATGATTATAAGATATGTTGTTCGTAATTTCAAATGAAGCATGTTTGTTGCAGAGAGTTATAAATTTACCTATAATAACAACATGTCACAAGCTGGAGAAACATTTTTTACCGCAGTTGGATGTATGGATGGGCGAGTACAGGAACCAATTGCTCTCTACGGGCAACAAAAATTTGGTGTAACCTATTCAGATACCGTTACCGAAGCAGGACTGGTTGGACAACTTGCTAAAGCAGATGTTTCTCAATCATTTCTTGACTCACTTGTTTTTAAAGTTTTTACTGTGTCAGCAGGCAAACATAGTTCGAGAGGCATTATTGTTCATGGCCATCAAGAATGTGCAGGAAATCCTGTCCCAGATGAACAGCACAAAAAAGACGTGTTGACAGCAACAGAAAAACTTACCGAGCTCATGAAACTACAAGGAATTACAATTCCAATTATTCCTGTCTTTGTTGTTCGAGAGGGCGCAAAATGGGTTGTTGAGGAGCTATAACTACATTATAATCGCTACATGCAGGTTACACCAATTAAAACTCACAAGATTACCACAAAGGACACGGATATTTGTTCAATTCTTGACCAATATTTAGCGTCAAGCGGTAAGCGTCAAGAGAAAAGTGATAAAAGACCTCACCCTGACCCTCTCC
>PPGL01000027.1 GCA_003173915.1 Candidatus Levyibacteriota bacterium
TCTATTTTTCGGACAAAGAAATCCTCCAGTTTATCAAAACGGCAAACGGATAGACTATTATGGTTGATCTTCATATGTAGTTTCGCTATACTAAGCTTGTCATGCCGACCTTTGACACAAACGGTTACATCTCTCCTTTCACTTGGCGATATGGATCGGATACCATGCGCCGTATTTTCTCCGAACACCACAAATACGAACTCTGGCGAAAAGTATGGATTTCTCTTGCAGAGGCACAAAATAAAGCAGGACTTGTTTCAGATGACGAGCTGAAAGACCTTAAGCAATTTGCAAAAGATATTGATATCGAAAAAATCCTTGAAATAGAAAAAGATACCAAACATGATGTTGTTGCTGCAATTCGCGAATACGCTGAAAAAGCAAAAATTGGCGGCGGAAAAATTCACTTGGGTCTAACCAGCATGGATGTTGTGGATAACACAGAAGGAATGCGTAACAAAGAAGCCCTTGAGGTGATTGAAGAAGAAGTAAAAAAACTTTTAGTGCTTTTTGCTGACAAAATAGAAAAATACGCAGATACTGTTTGTTTGGGATATACACATTTGCAACCTGCAGAACCAACAACTGTTGGATATCGTTTTGCATTTTACGCACAAGACTTGCTGATGGATCTGAAACTTCTTAATTTTGTTCAGAGTTTGCCACTTGGTAAAGGAATTAAAGGAGCGGTTGGAACACAGGCGAGTTTTGTGTCGCTGTTCGCGACAGAATCAGGAGTCAAGAGTCAAGAATCAAGATCGGCTTTGCCTCAGAATGACACTACTCCTATGCAAATGGAAAAAGAGGTTATGGAAAAATTGGGAATTAGTGCAGTTGATGTCAGTACACAGGTCTATACAAGAAAAATTGATTATTTGATTCTCACAGTTTTGGCAAGCATAAGTTCAAGCGTCGCAAAATTTGCTGCGGATTTGCGAATTTTACAATCTCCAACAATTGGTGAATGGTCTGAACCGTTTGGCAGTAAACAGGTTGGGAGTAGCGCAATGCCATTTAAGAAAAATCCGATTAATTCGGAAAAGATATGTTCTTTGGCACGTTTTGTTACGATGCAGCCTCCAGTAACACTCGAAAATGCGACGCATTCATACTTGGAAAGAACTCTTGATGATAGTGCAAATCGAAGAATTGTTACCCCAGAGGCTTTTTTAGCAGTTGATGAAATCTTAACAACTGCTGCCAAACTTGTTGAAGGAATGATTATCAACGAAAAGAGAATTGCATTTAATCTAGCACAATTTGCACCATTTGTTGCATCTGAGGGAATTCTTATGGAATCTGTCAAAAAAGGCGCGAGCAGACAAGACATGCACGAAGTGTTGCGATCTGTTGCATTACAAGCATGGGATGCAGTAGCAGAAGGAAAACCAAATCCAATGGCAGAACTTCTTAAGACGAATGAAGAAATCACTAAATATGTCGATGTTCAAAATATCGAAAAACATCTTGATGTGAGTCATCATGTTGGAACTGCTCCTGAAAGAGCAAGAAAAATTGCAGAAGAGATAAAACGACTTCACTAAAAACATCTTTTACGTTTGGCCTTTCATATCTTCTTGACAAACTGCTTGGCTGGGTGTAGAAAAATAAGTGACACATATGTCGGAACTTATTTCCTTTGTAGGAGAAGGTCCAGCAAATGATTTGGAATATATTCTTCGCGCTGAAGTCATTACAGTAAGCCAGGTATTGGAAGTTCCACAAACTTTTCATGAAACTCCTCATCCACCAGAACCCGCTATAGATAGTGTGCATGGAACAGTAGAACTTGGACATGCATGGGATTCTAATGGAAGACCGCTTGTCGTACATGTTGTGTTGAATAGAAGACAAGATACAGGTGAAGTAGTTGGTGGTTCTCAATTTGGACAAGATGCACGAGTACGAAGACTAAAGATTGAAAAAGGATTGAAATTACGTGTTGATGGTCCAGAACCTAATGGAATAAGACGAGGTATGCTTATTGCTCCTGTTGCTTCTTCAGCAAGATAATTCCTTTTTAGAGTATAGTTTGCTACAATGAGGTGCAATTAATCGTGCGATGAATCGCACCACTACATTTTTATGAATAAACGTATTGGAATTGTTGGTGGTGGACAACTAGGGCGAATGCTCACAGATGCCGCACACAAATTGGGGTTCACCGTTATAATTTTGGACCCAACTCCAGATTCTCCTGCAGGACAAGTTGCCGACAAACAAATTGTTGGAAGTTTTACTGACAGAGATAAAATTTTTGAACTTGCAAAAGAGGTTGATTACATGACTTTTGAAATTGAGTCTGCAAATGCAGAAGCATTGGAAGAACTTACAAGAAAAGGCTATCCGGTAAATCCATCCAGTAAAACACTCTCTATTATTAAAGACAAATACAAGCAAAAAGAATTTTTGAGAAAAGCAAAAATTCCTACGGCAGAGGCAGTGGAGGTGGAGACAAGCAACCTTTCTGTCATTCCGAGCGAACGTAGTGAGTCGAGGAATCTTATGCGTGAGATCCCTCCACGCGCTACGCTTGGTCGGGATGACAAAACTGTGATTGAGGAAATCAAGAAAATTGCAGAAACATTTGGGTATCCCATGCTTCTTAAGGCTCGATTTGGAGCATATGATGGACGGGGAAATTATGTTCTAAAATCAGAAGAAGATATTCCGTCAGGCATGGAGAAATTAAAAAATCGAGCGTTGTATGTAGAAAAATTTGTTCCGTTTGTCAAAGAACTCGCCGTGATGGTGGCAAGAAGTACGATTGGGGAAATTCTCACATTTCCTGTTGTTGAGACGACGCACAAAAATAATATTTGCCATACATGTGTAGTGCCTGCACATGTTTCTCAAGAAGTGACAGACAAAGCACGTTCTTTAGCAATTAGTGTTATGGAACAGCTTAAAGGAGCAGGAGTTTTTGGCATTGAAATGTTTGTGACAGAAGATGAAGATGTACTTGTTAATGAAATCGCACCACGGGTTCACAATTCAGGCCACTATACAATCGAAGCATGCAAGACTTCTCAATTTGAGCAACATATTCGTGCAATTACTGGAATGGAATTAGGGTCAACTGATTTATTAGTTCCTGCTGCTGCAATGGTAAATATTTTAGGTGAAAGAGAAGGACCTGCTAGAGTGAAAGGTTCGGAAAAAGCTTTAGCAATTGAAGGAGTTGCTATTCATATATATGGTAAAAAAGAGACAAAACTTGAACGGAAAATGGGACACATTACTGCTGTTGGAAAAACACCAGAAGAAGCTCTAGAAAAAGCACTAAAGGCGAGAGAATATATATCGATTTAAAAATTTCTGTCATTCCGAGGTCGAGGAATCTTATGCATGAGATCCCTCCACGCGCTACGCTTGGTCGGGATGACAATTAAAATTATAGACAACAATTATTTAAAGAGATTCTGGACAAAGCAAGTTAGACTTGCCAAGCCAGAATGACAAATATATAATGTGCATATGAGCGTTCCTTTAGTTGGCATAATCATGGGATCGGATTCTGACCTTCCGGTTATGGAAGAAGCAAAAAAACTCCTTGATGAATTTAATGTTCCTTCAGAAATAACAATTGTTTCAGCACACCGTACTCCAGATAGAATGGTTGCATATGCAAAAAGTGCAAGTTCACGCGGAATCAAAGTTATTATTGCTGGTGCAGGGGGTTCGGCACACTTGCCCGGAATGACTGCTGCATTTACACCACTTCCGGTGATTGGTGTACCCGTTAAAACAAAAAATATGGACGGACTAGATTCATTATTATCAATTGTACAAATGCCGCCAGGAATTCCTGTTGCAACAGTTGCGGTCAATGGTGCAAAAAATGCAGGCCTTTTGGCAGTTGGCATTCTTGCTACATCGGATAGTGCACTTATGGAAAAATTAGTGCAGTACAAACATGCAATGAAAGAAATGGTTGAACAAAAAGCAAACGAACTAGAAGCAAATGCAAGTAAGAGATATGGGGGAAAGCTGGAGGAATGATTTCAGACGAACAGATTAAAAAGGCAATTCCACATCTTTTTAAAGGAATTGATATTCCAGAGCTTGGACAAAAACATCACGGCAAAGTCCGTGATTTTTATTTTACCGACAAAGAGTTAATTCTTATCACAACAGACAGACAATCTGCATTTGATGTGAATTTAGGATTTGTTCCGTATAAGGGTGCAGTACTCAATCAGCTAACTCAGTTTTGGTTTGAACAAACAAAAGACATTGTAGAAAATCACATGATTTCTGTTCCAGACGAGAATGTTATGGTTGGAAAAAAGTGTACACCAATTCCTATTGAAATGGTTGTCCGTGGATACATCACCGGTTCGACCAATACTTCTATTTGGTATTCCTACAAACAAGGAGAAAGAAAGATTTACGGATTGGATTTTCCAGAAGGCTTAAGAAAAAATCAAAAACTTCCTCATGCTGTCATCACTCCAACAACAAAAGGAAGTCCTTCGGCAAGCTCAGGACAAGTTAGCCGTGATGAACGAATGACAAGGGAAGAAATTTTAGCAAGCGGAATTGTTTCCGAAAAAGTATACAAGCAAATGGAAGAGGTAACCTATGCGTTGTTTGATCGTGGTAACGAAATTGCAGAAAAAGCTGGACTTATTATGCCGGATACAAAGTATGAATTTGGGATGTTTGACGGAAAGCTCACCCTTATGGACGAGTTACACACACCTGATGGTTCGCGATTTTGGATTAAGGATACATACGAGAAACGTTTTGAAAAAGGAGAAGAGCCGGAAAATTTTGATAAAGAATTTATTCGACTTTGGTATACATCACGACTTGATCCATACAAAGACCCAATTCCGGATATGCCAGAAGATTTAATGATTGCCGCGAGTCGTAGATATATTGATGTATACGAAAAACTAACAGGAAAAGCATTTAATGCTTTTGCGTATCCAATCGAAAACAGAATCCTCAAAAACCTCAAAGCCTCTGGAATTATATAAGGCGTTGTTATTCTGACCAAGCGTAGTGCGTGGAGGAATCTCTGTTGAATGAGATCCCTCGGCTACGTTCTGCAATCCAGAACTACGCTCGGGATGACAAGTTATAAATCTATAATTACTGCATTGGTGTTCTTTTGTTAAGTTAGCTATAATAGGATCGTGGGAAAAATTACATATCAAAACTCTGGTGTGAATTATGAACTCATGGACAAGCTAAAGCGCATGGCACAGACCGCAGCCTCTGCAACAGAAAAAAATATTTCCAATTCAAAGTTTAGTCTCAATTCATTATCTCGTGGCGAGTCGGCAACAGTTATCGAGCAACCGGATGGATCGTATCTTGCTTTTGTTCAGGAAGGGCTTGGAACAAAAAATCTTGTTGCAGACGCAATGTCTCAGCTGACTCAAAAAACATATTACGATGCAATTGCGCAAGATACTGTTGCAATGATTGTGAATGATGTAATTACTGTTGGTGCAAGACCAATTGGAATTTTTGCCTATTGGGCTGCAGGAAGTGAAGATTGGTTTACTAATGAAAAACGAATGGAAGATTTGGTGAATGGATGGAAGAAAGCATGTGACGCAAGTGGAGCTGTGTGGGCAGGTGGGGAAACGCCAACTCTTTCTGGAATTATTCATCCAACAACAATTGATTTGGGGGGAAGTGCATTTGGAGTCATAGATCCAAAAGATCGACTTACTCTTGGGGAAAAATTAGAAGCAGGAGATGCAATAGTTTTGTTTGCAAGTTCGGGAATTCATGCAAATGGATTGTCTTTAGCAAGAAAAGTTGCTGATAATTTACCGACTGGATATCAAACTCGTTTGCCAAGTGGAAAAATGTATGGCGAGGCACTTCTCACACCAACAATTATTTATGCAAAACTTATTCAGGAATTGTTCAAAAGTAACATAGAAATTCACTACATGGCAAATATCACAGGGCATGGATGGAGAAAACTTATGCGAAATACAAAAGAATTGACATACAATATTACTTCTCTTCCACCTGTTCCGGAAGTTCTTTCGTTTATAAAAGAGAAAGCTGAAATGTCAGATGAAGAAAGTTATGGAAATTTAAATATGGGTGCAGGATTTGCAGTCTTTGTGCCAGAAGAACATGTTCAACAAGTATTAGAAATAGCAGAAAAACAGGGAATTGCTGCATACCATGCAGGAGAAGTTAGTAGCGGACCAAAGCAAGTAGTTATTAAGCCACGTAGCATTACTTTTGCTGCAGAAAGTCTTCAGGTGAGAGCATAATTAGTTCATAGTTCATAGTTCATAGTTCATAGTTCATAGTTCATAGTT
>PPGL01000013.1 GCA_003173915.1 Candidatus Levyibacteriota bacterium
AAAAAAACAGCAAGATAGTGCACAACAAGCAATGTTTGCACAATCGATTACTCCAGCGCAAAAAAAATATGATGAAGGCCAAAGTCTTATGGATTTAAATAAAAGTCTTGCACGAGATGATTTTGAATCGGCCAAGCAAATGCTACAACCAGTTATAGCAAAATTTCCTGCGGGCTCAAAAGAAGCACAACAAGGACAAGCACTTCTTGCCAAAATTGATGATGCATTAAATAATACAGCACAACTAACAACTGTTACTGCAACTCCTGTTGATAGCTCTGTTAGTCCAACGCTTGCCGCTCTATCACAAAACTCAAGCGCTCTTTACGCGGCAACAGATGGAACAAATACTTACATTGCTGACAATAACACAATCAGTTTGGTAAAAAACGGTGCAGTAAAATCAGTTATCAAAAATAGCGGAGATTGGCAAAATATAGGCGGTTTCGGAGCATATCTTGGTAATTTTTACGTGCTTGATAAATCAAATGGCATTATAAAGTATCCAGGAGGAACACTACCAAAATCATCCTATCTTGCAAAAGGAGTAACACCTGACTTTTCTAACGCGTCCGATCTTAGCATTGATGGATCTGTCTGGGTACTATCTTCAAATGGAACAATAACAAAATTCACTCGTGGCGCCGAGGATAACTTTACGATAAAAGGACTTGATAAACCATTTGTCAGGCCGACACGAATTGTCACCTCTGTTGATGATACGAATGTCTATATTCTTGATAATGGGAACAAACGCATTGTTGTTTTGGATAAGAATGGTAATTTTATTGCACAGTATGCAGCAGACATACTCGGTTCAGCCAAAGCAATTGATGTAAACGAGGCACAAAAATTTATCTATGCTCTTGCCCAAAATAAAGTCTGGCAAGTCCAAATGAAGTAAGTTTTATTTTTGATAAATAACTACTATTCCATCATCATATATTTTTTTAAAGTGATTTTTTATCAAGCTCTTAACAATAGACTGAGGTTGATGCAGCAAATTAGGTACAATAACCTGCATAAAAGAATTTCTATCACTACGTGTAGATTCCACATATTTTGGCATAAGAAATGTTGTTATGTGATATTTGTTGACAAATGTAGCAACGGGAATAGTGCTATTAACTTCCCTGTACTCTAAAAATGCATTGTTACTTTCTGAGTTGCTTAGAGCATTCCATCGCCAACTTGGCATACGGCCATCGATAAAGACTTTCTTCTGCGGAAGTTTCCAGTCTAGATATCCTCCCCATTCATATGGAACAAAGATATTTCCCTCTGGTAGATGCTTTGATAAAAATACAATGGCGTTTTGCGGATATTGTAAACTTTGTGAATTTTCAACATAACTTTGAAAAATAACGTATGCCTGATATATAACAACACAAAGACTAACAAGAGAAAATGCACCGTAAATTTTAGCAAATCGAGTCATTCCAAATTTATACTGAGCTGCATAGTCTTGCATGGCAGCAAATGCTTTTGCCGTCATTGGAATACTGATGAGAATCCACAGTGGCATATTCCGAAAACTCATCATCCCCATAATAAAGAACAGAACATAGATCATTTGCTCAAAAGGAGAAAGTATTTTCCTGTATATCCACACAATAACTGACAAACTTACGTACAACCACAAAGCAAATAAGAAAAAAGGGTACAAAAGAAGTGTGGGCTGCCATTCATTAATATACAATCGCAGCTGTGGGTCAGAAAGAGTCATCCACTCCTCTCTCCATAATTTCCATCCATAAGGATTAATACATGTTAGACCAATCGAAATTATCGTAAGAAAAAATATATACCAAGGGAATCGTTTTTTTTGCCACCAAGACACTCCACATGCAATAAAAAGTATAGGAATACTTATGGCAAAACCTCCATGAAGATTTGCCCAACAGAAAATGAGAAAAGGAATGGCAAGAAAAAATTTTTGATTTTTCTCACCTTTGTATAACAAATACAAAAGTAAACCTAAAAAATCCCATGTAATTATTTGCATCCTAATACCTGAGGCCATAATACATACTGTCCCTGCAAATAGTAACGGAATAAGCGCAAACAATCTCTTTTCTTTTGGAATCAAAAGCGTCGTAATCCATAATGCAGCAACTGCCAAAAAAGAAAAGAAAAAAGAAAAACCAACCGTACCAATTTTTTGGAAAAAGAGAGCAAGCAATATATCTGGTAACCATTCATGGTCAACAAACATTGGGTAACTTGGCATGCTGTATGAGAAAGGATCTTTTGCTGGAATACCTGATTTGATAATAAGTTTTCCCATTGCCAAATGCCACCCAAAATCAGGATCTAATTGCCTATATCCTGTATACCAATACAAAACGAAAAAAATAAAAAAGATGGTGGGAAGAATAAATATATGTAGCTTACTACGCACATTTTACATTTTAATATACTTGGGATATGATAAAAACCATGAAAATAACAAATCGCAGAGCTTATTCTGATTATGCTCTTTTTGAACGCATTGAGGCTGGAATTCATCTCTTGGGAGCAGAGGTAAAAGCTGTCAAACTTGGCCACGCAGATATTACTGGCAGCCATGTACGAATCTCAGGGAGCGAAGCATATCTTATTGGTTCAAAAATCTATCCATACAAATACGCCAGGCCAGAAATTTATGAGGAAAATCGAACACGAAAGTTACTCCTTCATAAAAAAGAACTCATGACCCTAAAGGGCAAAACAGACGGTCAAAACTTGACAATCGTGCCTGTTGCTATGTATACTAAGGGTGGTTTTATCAAGCTCGAACTTGCACTCGCCAAAGGGAAAAAACAATACGAGAAAAAGGCTGCAATTAAAAAAAGAGAGCAGCAGAGACAAGAGCAAGCAAACGGACTTGAAGAATTTGGATACTAATCAGCATTCGCTTATGGGTTTTTAGAAGGAACTTGAAACCCATAAGGGGATGAACTGATTCGACAAGATCGCTCTTTAATAAACTGCAAGCCGACTTTGATAGTAGTCGTAAAACAAATCAAATTATAAGTGCTAAACTTACAGCACGAGTTGTCTCTTTTGGACAACAACTTACAGACGCATTTGGCGGTGCGTTCGGAACACCAGCTTACGCTGTTGCTTCCCAACCAATCCTTCACTGCTAAGTAAGGGCTTAGGTGATCTTCTCTCAGTGAGAACCTAGGCAAAAACAAAGCTGAGAACCGACCATGTGGGATGGTTTGACACATGAGAGGATTTTCAAACCTTGGTATTTTGTTTCCTGCTAATTGGTTACACAAAATACGACAAAAATAAATTAGCTACGCTTGTAGATGTTTGTTATTTTGTTTCTTGGACTGGAGTTCGTTGCTCCACATCTCCACAATATATTAAGCAGCGAGTGAAAATTCGTTTGCAGAATTTTCTTCCAATGCTCTTGCATATGCTCCAACAAGTTTAACTAGTGCAACTTGCTGTCCAATAAGTTGCGAATATGCCTGATTATTGGACTTAGGTGTATTTGCTAACTGCCTACTTCCTTCATCATAAAAACCTTGAAACTTACCAAGTTGTGCTTGGAGAAAATTAGATTGATCTTCATCCTGGGAAACAGTAAGAATTGCTTCAACTAACTCGTCTTCCGAGTACTGTGCTATTTCCTCAAATGAAATTTTTGTTCCATCAATAACAATAGGCCCATTTGCGTATGCTTGTTCTACCTTAGTTTCTAGTGATTTTGTCGCTTCTTCAACCTTTTTGCCTGCGCTTTCTACATTTTTTGGTATACCTTCAATGACATTCTCAATCGTTAGATCTTTCTCTTCACCTGTTAAAGCCTTTGTTAATGACCGATATCTCAGTTGTGTTTCTTTGTTTTTTATTCTCGAATCAATATTAGTATGCGCTTTGGTAACATATTCTTGATCTGCTACCCGAGTGGCGAGTGCATCGCGGAAAGCCAGAACTTGCAGAGCAAGAATTTGATCTGGGGAAATATTCTCTCCTAATTGTGTTGCATATTCCTGTGCGCGTCCCTGTACTTCTTGATAATCAACATCTGCGACCTTACATACTTTTTCTAAACGTTTTGTATCGGACTCGTACATATGTGTATATTCAATTCCATAGAGAGTACCACTTGCCACCTGCTCGGAAAGGGAGTTCATTGCTCTCGTAATATCTCCGTTCGCTTGTTCTACTGCTTGATATATAAAACGATCAAGCTTTGTCATTCGAAAAACATTTCCTTCTGCCAATTCTTTAAATGCGTGACGGGAAGATTGCTCGGAAGAAGGTGTTCCTTGCATTGTTTGCTCCAACTGTTTTGCTTTTGGAGCATTCTGTCTTGCTTGGTTAATTTCTCCTACAATAGCATTTATTTCCTCAGGATTTACTATCTTTTGTGGCTTTTGTTGTTCTGGTTTAGGTAGGGCAACTTCTTTCTTAACCACCGGTTGTGGTGCTTCTGCTAATGCATCTACCATTTTTCAAGAATATGAAATTTTTCTTTCTAAGTCAATCTTGGGCAAGGGTCACTGCCCATACATTTTTAAACCCGTGTCTTTTTAACATATTTGCTGCCTCAACAAGAGTTGAACCTGTTGTCACCACATCATCAACGAGAAAGACAATCGACTCTGTCCTCCCGACCAAGTCCGAAGGACGCGTGGAGGAATCTCTCTCAACAGATTTTTGTATACCCATTATGAGATTCCTCGACTCACGTTGTTCGCTCGGAATGACAATACCTCTCTTTAGTGCAAATGCTCCTTTTATGTTTGCCTTTCTCTCTTCACGAGACAGACCATACTGAGGTTTTGTATCTAGAGTACGGCTGAGAATACTTTGCACTTCTCCTCCAATGCGAGTTACAAGTTCTTTAGCAAGAAGTTCTGATTGATTGTATCCTCTGGTACGTAGCTTCTTTGAAGAAAGTGGAATTGGTATATACATTGGCTTTGTATTATTTATAATCTGCATAAACATTTCATCTTGAATAAGTGATTCATATAATAGGTCAGCAAGAAAACTTTTCAAATCCCACAAATTCGGTTGATATTTAAATTGATATAACAGTTTTTTTATGATCCCTTTATATCGCACGCCGGAAAAACATCCATCAATACTAAAGCGTGTTTGGCAAACAGGATGTGTTTTGCTGTCAATTGATGGTTTACCACACAGTAAGCACCGAGGCGAAACAGAGAAAGAAATCAAAGAAAAACAACTCGAGCAAACATACTCCCCTGCTTTTCTGCAGGAAACACATCGTTTGGGAAATAGTAGGTCCAGGACACCCACAGAAATAAGAATAAAGAATTGTGAATTAAGAATCAAGAAGTATAAAGTGAGTATACAATTTTTTCACAGGTTATGCCGTGACAGTAATCTAAGCCTGTGATATACTCGTCATGACTGAGGAGGAGTCGCATAGTTGGCCCATTGCGGAGGTTTGCTAAATCTCTGAGCTCTTAAACTAGCTCGCGCAGGTTCGAATCCTGTCTCCTCCGCCACATTCATGAATAAAACAACAGGATCATTTGAAGTAAAAGTTGGACTTGCACAAATGCTCAAAGGCGGCGTTATTATGGACGTTGTAAATGCCGAACAAGCAAAGATTGCAGAAGATGCCGGAGCATGTGCTGTGATGGCGCTTGAGCGTGTTCCTGCAGATATTCGTGCGTCAGGTGGCGTTGCAAGAATGTCAGACCCAGAAATGATCCAAAAAATCATGGATACAGTCACTATTCCTGTCATGGCAAAATGCCGCATTGGACACTTTGTCGAAGCACAAATTTTGGAAGCAATTGGGATTGACTATATTGATGAATCAGAAGTCTTGACTCCAGCTGATGAAGAACATCATATTGATAAGCATCCATTTAAAGTTCCATTTGTTTGCGGCTGCCGCAATTTAGGAGAAGCTCTCAGAAGAATTAACGAAGGTGCAGCAATGATACGAACAAAAGGAGAAGCTGGAACAGGAAATGTTGTTGAAGCAGTTCGTCATCAACGAGCAGTGACACAAGAAATTGAAGCTCTTAAATCAATGACAGAAACACAATTAAAAAAAGCTGCAGATGAAATGAAAGTTCCTGTTGATTTAGTCAAAGAGGTAAGAAAACTTGGTAGACTTCCGGTGGTAAATTTTGCAGCAGGAGGCATTGCAACGCCAGCTGACGCAGCACTCATGATGCAACTTGGCTCAGATGGAGTTTTTGTTGGATCTGGTATTTTTAAATCCGATAATCCATCAAAAAGAGCAAAAGCGATTGTGAAGGCAACAACACAATATAATAGCCCAGAGATTATCGCTGAAGTATCTAAAGGTCTTGGACAGCCAATGAACAGTATCGATATAAAAACACTCGAACCCGAACAACTATTGGCAACCCGAGGATGGTAAAACAATTTGTAATTTTTAATTTTCAATGAAAATTGAAAACTGGAAATTGAAAATTTATGAAACTTCCTACTCCTATCGCTTGGGAACTCTCCAAAAGCAAAACTAAGAAAGACAAAACCATAGGCGTACTTTCACTTCAAGGGAATTTTTTAGAACATATTCAAGTTTTTGATCATCTAGGCTACAAAACAAAAGAAGTACGTTTGCCCAAAGACTTAGAAGTAATTGATGCTATTATTTTGCCAGGTGGAGAAAGCACAACTATGGCAAATCTCCTAAATGTGTTTGAACTACGAGAACCCTTAAAAAAAAGAATTCAAGAAGGCATGCCGGTCTGGGGAACCTGTGCAGGAATGATTCTTCTTGCAAAAAAAATTGTTCAAGACAGACCAGAAACGCTCGGACTTATGGATATTACTGTGAATAGAAACGCTTTTGGCAGACAGATTGACAGTTTTGAAGTCGATGTAAAAATAAAAGAAATCGGAGAAAAACCACTCCATGCAACGTTTATCCGTGCACCCTTTATAGAAAAAGCAGAATCAAACGTAGATATTCTTGCAACACTTGATACTGGAACAATTATTGCAGCACGTCAAAAGAATATGCTTGCAACAAGTTTTCACCCAGAGCTAACAAATGACACCAGGCTTCATGAATATTTTGCATCTTTCATTTCTTCATTGCAAAAGTAACTTCGTCACTTTACACTTGATATATGGAGCAAGATCTTCTTTCCGCAGCAGTAGGAATTGTTTTAGGAGTAATTCTTGAGGATCCGCTTACAAATCTCCGAGATAATCTTTTCCATCGATATAAAAGACTCTTTTACAAAAAGCGTGTTGCTCTTTCTGAAAATTTTACATTTGGCAATATCAAAACTGCCTGGCGAATTCTTGATGGAACAGGTGAAGAAAAATATGATCCTGAAACGATTACTACTCATTTTGAAAATAAAAAGCCAACATTTTCCTCACTTGTTAAGGAGAAACGAGAAGAAATTGAAAAAGAACAAGAAAAGTTACACAAAGAAGGAAAGGCATTTTCATGGAATGGAGATGTATTAACGCTGCAAAAATTTTTAATTTCTCGCTTTGGCGATGAAGAAAATCAATCCCTTGAAATGTGGTTTCACCTAACCGACTACTATACCTTTATGGCAACAAATGAAATCATGGAACAAAAAGATATGCAAGAAAAAATTGTTACCGACCCTAATTGGAATCAACCTATCCCAACAATTTGTAATTCTGTAGGAGTTAATTTAGCTGTAGTTACAGAAGATGAATACTTAATTCTTACCAAACGAAGCAGTGATGTTGCCAGTTACAAGGATCTCTATCATATTTCTATGAATGAAGGCCTTAATCGCGCTCTGGATAGAAATATCCATAATCCGGCACCAGATATCTATCGCTGCGCTATAAGGGGCCTTGCTGAAGAACTTGGTGTTTCGGATATTAGTACAGAGCAAATCTCTCTTCTAAGTTTTGGCGTAGATATTGAGCATTCACAATGGGGAATACTAGGCGTTGCAAAAATAAATAAAACAGCAGAAGAAGTACAAGCATGGCGTAATCGCGGAGCAAAAGACAAATGGGAAGCAACTGAGATGCATCTTCTTAAATTTCGCGTTGACGATGTTGTAAAATTTATTGCAGAACATCCACACTGGACACCTTCAGGATTAACGTGTATTTACCATGCACTTGTTCACGAATTTAAACGCGCTCGTGTTGAAGCGGCAATCGCAAAATATATAAAATAACTACTTTTTGCTACAATAGACGTATGGTTTAGGGTTCATTGGTAAATAGTTCATGGTTAAGGGTTACTAATTCTACCCTCTACCATCTACCCTCAACAATATACAAATTTATGACTCATAACCTACTTAGGTTTGCTTCTCGGGCTGGGGAAAAACTCGAACACGCCATACAAGAATTTCACATTGACGTGTCTGGGAAAACCTGTGCTGATTTTGGAAGTAGTGTTGGGGGATTTGTTGATTGTCTACTTCAACACGGCGCGGCAAAAGTCTATGCCGTTGAGACGGGCTACGGACAACTTGCATGGAAGCTTCGCCAAGACCACCGCGTTGTGGTGATGGAACGAACCAATGCAATGCATGTCACGCTTCCTGAGAAAATGGATCTTATTACAAACGATACTTCCTGGACCAAACAAAAAAACATTTTGCCAAATATACTACATAATCTCAAGCCAGAAGGACGAATTGTTACTCTTATCAAACCCCATTACGAAGCAGAAAAACATTTATTACAAAAAGGAGTACTTGATGAGTTTGTAGCAGAATCGGTTGCGAAGAAAACGCTTGAGGAGATACAATCAATGGAACTTACAGTACTCGGATTCACTAAATCCCCACTTGTAGGAGGAAAAGGTGGAAATACCGAATATCTCGCATTTTTACAAGGTAGATAACTTTTTATTCTTAATTTATAATTCTTGATTCATAATTCTGTTACAATACAACCATGACACGCCCAACAAAAGAAGAATTTCTCAAGCACAAACAGCGAGAAAAGCACAAAAAAGAAAATCCTCTTCGCGATGTTATTCTTGGTGGACAGGATGGACTTGTTAATGCGCTTGGCATTATTTTAGGATTTGCAGCAGTATCTTCAAATACCCACATTCTTATTGCAACAGTTTTAGCAGCAACAGCAGCAGAATCACTGTCTATGGGTGCAGTTGCTTACACATCAGCACTTGCCCAAAAAGACTATTACGAAAGTGAGAAGAAAAAAGAGATAGAAGAGATTGCAGAAGAACCAGAAATGGAGAGAGAAGAAGTACGACAAATTTATGAAGCAAAAGGATTTTCAGGAAAGGTGCTTGACGAACTTGTTGAAACAATTACTGCAAGTAAAACACTTTGGCTCACTACAATGATGCAAGAAGAACTTAATTTACATCCAATTAACACAAGAGATGTTTTAAAAAGTGCTGTTATTGTCACAATTACAACTGCTATTGGACATCTTATTCCACTTATTCCTTTTTTCTTCTCCCAACACCAAACAGCAGTGATGCTAGCAATCATCATGAGCGCATTTACTTTATTTGCAACAGGAGTCTATCAAG
This sequence comes from Candidatus Levyibacteriota bacterium, assembly GCA_003173915.1. The sequence continues at coordinate 9,482 of PPGL01000013.1, forward strand.
CACTCACTCTTACCGGAAGTTGGTGGAAAAGTGGAATTCGTATGGTTATTATTGGCATTGGTGCTGCAATTTTAGGATTTGTGATTGCAAAACTGTTTAATATAAGCGCAGCCTAAACTTCATTCCTAGCCTCACAGTATGGTATACTTCATTTAGATTTAGAGACATGTGTAGTGACGCCATTTATGGCGCTTTAAAGAAAACGTGCGATAAATCGCACCACTACTGTTCCCTAATACTTATTGCCTAAACCTTTGGAGAGGTCGCATAGTGGTCTAGTGCGGCGGTTTCGAAAACCGCTGTGGGGAGTTTTCCCTACCGTGGGTTCAAATCCCACCCTCTCCGCCTTCACACCGTTTCAAAACGGGCGCCTCATTAGCTTTGAAAGATAGAGAAAAGAATTCGGATGCGTTACTGAATGC
>PPGL01000088.1 GCA_003173915.1 Candidatus Levyibacteriota bacterium
TCCATATTGACTTAATATTGACCCACTTGCGATCTCTTAACCGCGGGAGCTTTCAAGCGGCCCAAATGTTGCATGTTGAACTAGGAGGAGTATATATTCGTACCATTTCTGAGAAATAAACTCAACGAAAAGAAAAAAGCTTCCAGGGCACAGAAAATTAAAGCAAATTTTTGAACCAAAGAGAGCATAAGGAGAATAAGATTTATTCTCCTATGCTCTCTGTGGTTCAAAAAAATTGCTCTAATTTCCTGTACCTTGAAGTATGACCCGTTTGATAAAAGGGTTTCTTGCTCTCAAATTAAGCGACGGCAGCAGCAACAGGATTTTTAAAGCGTTGGGCACGCAATTTTTCTGTCTTCACGACATATCCCAAAAGACTTGCATTTTGGGTCAAGACATCTAAGATAGCAGCAGACCAAAAATACTTTTTCTTAATTAAAATATCGCCAAAGAAGATCAAGCCCATTTTACCTGTACTTCCTGCAAACTTAAACGCATTTTCCCAATTGACAGGCTTATGTAGACATCGCCAAACTTCTACACCAGAAGCGAAGAAAATAAAGAAGTCTTTTGGCTTTTCGCACAATGTTTTAAGAACAGGAATATCGCCAAAATTCACACTTTTATCTCTAAAACTAAAGACTTTCATCGAAGCCAAGCGATCGGCCACTTGCGTACATAGCTCAAAACTGAAGACCTTGTACTTTTGCAAAAACTTGCCTGTTTCAGAAAAGTTTCCAAAAAAATACAAGATTTTAACGGCGTCCACTTCTCCTTTGTCATTCTTAGGCAATTGAAAACTTCGCTTCCCTGTTATTTTATCGACTTTAATACACTCATTCATAGAACCAATAAACAAAGTGGCGTAGTAAAGATCTTTTTGAGCTTCTATCGTTTTAAGGCACTCGTCAAATACACCTTTTAGAGAAGGAATAAGAGATAAAAATCTCAAATCAGCGATCAAAGCTTTTGACCACTTCTCAAAGCCATCTAAGCTATAAATGCTATGTATGACGCGGCTACCGAGTTCACCCGCTGTCAAAGCCACACGTTTTATCGCCACCCCAGTATTAATTGCTCCCATGCAAATTCTATATGCTGCATCACCTATTTTATCACTTAAACCAAACATTTGAATCCTCGTACTAATAAATTAATAATTAAAACTTCTTTTCACAATAGCTTATGCAATCCCTTCTGGCTTTTGGAAAAAAACATGCTTTGGTCTCACTGCAATACTGAGAAGTCCTAAAGTTTTAGTAAATATGGCAAAGCCATAAAGATAGCTATTTGCAATGTGCAATCTACCTGTCAGATTCAAAAATGTACCTCCCCAAAGAATCGTTTCAGCACTCGAGGTCATGACATTCCAGCGTTCAATGATTTTTTGTTCTCGTGTGAGAGCTACATCGCGCAATTTGCGAGTCCCTTCAATAACTTGTAAAGCAAAAGCTCCTGCCACTAATCCAAGAACCCATCTCTCTAAGTGTTGATTTTTTACCCATGCGAAAGCAGGATATTGTCCTATGCGCTCTGCCCATTTGGCGGTATCAAGCAGCTTCCATCCATGTAAGTAAAGACCAATCACACCAATATCTACAGCCGCCCAAGTCCAATTGGTGATACTTTCCACAAGAGGAGTGTGACGAAAGAATTTTTCAACCAGTTCAGGATTATCTAAGAAACCTTCTAGCTTGATTTTTGAAAAATCAAAACCTTTAACCTTTGTGGCATGCAGACGATTTTCTAAAACTTCTTGCAACTTTTCTAAACTAGAATAAGCGTCATTAAACTTTGCCATTTCTATTAATTGTGCTTCTAAGCAAGATCTAGCGATCTCTTTCACCATTCGAAACGCTGGACTTGCGGCGTCTTCAGGTTTAGCTTCTTTTTTATAAACCCCTTTATACATCGCCAAAGTGAGTGCCTGTAAAACGGTATGTTCATGAATCGTGTCCGCACTAACGGGTAAAAAATACTTACGTGGCTGTTTTAAAAAACCGTAAAAATCGTGCATATTTGCTGTTTGCAAAGTGAAGGCAAACCTAGCTAAGGAAGTAGACAGATGTTCATAGCGCGAAAAGATCAGTTGAAGAGAGGCAAAAGCAACTTGACAGACTTTTTGAAAAAATTCTGGATCATTGCGAAATTCTTTAAATTTTCCTATCACTGCCAAACCAGCTTGCTGAGATTCGCGACAATAATCTTTAAAGGCTTGAGGAAGATTACGCAAGGTACTTTGAATACTCATTTTATTACTCCTAAACAATTATGATATGGGAAAGCGAGTTTGCCATATTAATCTAATAAAAATCAAGAAGATAATTGTCTTCGAAGAATTTACGTTATTAAAAAAGGAACAAAAAAAAGTAGAAAAATATGTTGCTTACTGAAGTGATTTCAGCATAGCAAAGTAGAAAAATGGAAGGAATTAACGGGAAAGAATACAGATTAAGCCTGTTCCCTTGGCAACAATTGCCAATGACACAGCAGCAAGGGGATGAATGGTAAAAAGAAGAGGAGTTGCTGTTGCAGCAAGATCCACTCCTGCAGCAATGATATCAAGCTTAGTCTCTCTTTTTTCTTTATCTATTTGTTTTTGCATTTTCTTATCTTTAATAAGAACAGACTTCTTTTGAAGATTCCGCCACTGATATAAAGATGAGCCGAGCGAAAGAATCAATCCTATACTACTCACCGAACCCAAAAAGGTTTTTGCTTTTATTTGAGTCCCAACTGGGAAAACTTTTATTTGATCTCCTATTCGAGCAGCTGCTGTCTCTAAAGAAAGAACTTTCCATTCCTGTAAAGTTAAGAGATTGCTCCCTAAATCTGCAATTGTAAAACAAGCCGTGGGGAGCAATAGAGAAAGAGGGCGTGACTTTTGTTGGATCAAGACCTGACTTACAAGCTGCTGAGCGCTCTTAGGGCCATACCCTTCTCTTTCTAAAGATGCGCGAATCACTTGACGAACCTCTCCTTTCCCGTAATATTCCTCTTGATTCATGACCTCTTCAAAGATTCGCTTAGCCAACTGTTCTTCTGTTAACTTATTTTTTTTGTCTTGAGAAATCGTTAAAGAAGTTTTAAGGCTTTCCCATAAAAGAGTTTCATCCATTGTCGCTTTAGAGAAAGGATTGATCCAAAACATCATGTTTTTAAATGATCCATAAAATTCAATGACTTCAACGGTACTCTTAAAAGCTTCTGTTAAGCCACGCTCGAGGATTTCACCATTTATAGTCAAATCTCTTACAGCAAAAGATTTATTGATCACCTGAAAAACTTTTTTAGCAGCAGATGGATTGCGCGCAATGGTATGAACGTATTGGGCTGCTTTAGTCGTTCCGTAATTAATGTAACTAGAAATATAGTCAACTAACCCCATAACTACTACTCCTTAATTTACTATGGAAATACATTTTATCAAATTAATATTATTAAATCAACAAAACAAATGAATTATTAAATAAAATAATTAAAATATTAATATTTTATATTTATAAATAAATTTTAATAATAAATTATATAAAAAATATTTTTAATTTAAGTAGAATGTATTATAATTAATATATAATTAATTAGATTTAATATTTTTTGTATTACATTAATTAAATATATATTGAGGATTATGATGGGTGAGAGAATTAATATGGAGGCTAAAGCTTCTTCAATAGCTTCTCAGTTAGAAAGCGTAGCACAATCTTTTCAGGAAACGAATTTAGAAGAGGCGTTACAACCCCAAAAAAGTACAGTATCTGGACATCAGTATGTGGTCATTACCAACCGATTTGAGATTAAAGCTGAGCAGAATAAAACAAATGCTGCTACTTTTCCAGAAATTACCAAGCTCGTTAAAGATATTTTAAGTAGGCAGGATGTGAGCTTGGAGACAAGGCAAAGGATTTTAAATAGTTATAGGGTTATTACGGTAAATTTTAAAAATAAAAGTCATTATCAAAAAGAATGGAAAGAATACCCTATGATTCTTCGGTTTTTTGATTCTCTCAAAAAAGCCCAGTGGACTGAAGCTGAAGAAATCATTCAAAAAGGTGTCAAAGACAGTGATGGAAACCAGTGGTTAGGGAGTTATGATAAAAACAAGAATTTTCAAGGAACAATCACTTCCCCTGATGGAACAAGAAGAAAGGGAATATTTAAAGAAGGCAAACTGCATAGTACAGGAGAAATTATTAGTAAAGACAATCGAATATTGGCACAAGGGGTATTTCAGAACAACATGATAGTCGAAGGCTATGGTTCAAAGGTCTTTACAAGACATAACAAACAAGAAAATAAAATAGAAGAAGGAATCGAAGAAAGAATCGAAGAAAGAATCGAAGAAGGAATATTCGTGGCTGACCATTTAACAAAAGGCAAAAAAACTTACAAGGATGGAAGAATCGAAGAAGGAATATTCGTAGATGACCATTTAACGCAAGGCAAAAAATCTTTCCCTGGTGAAAGATTCGACGAGGGAACATTTAATGCAGATGGATTATTAGATGGGCAAGGCATGCGAATGGACGATAAGGGATGGTTCTCTGTAGGGAAATTTGAAAAAGGTGAATTCACAAAAACAGGCTTTTCCAATCTAAAGGCAAAGGTAAAGCAACGAAAACATAGATCAGGAATAGTCTCCTATGGATTTTTTGGTTCTGACAACGAGCGATTATTTCATGGAAAAGTATCTTATCCTAATGGAACAAGCCAAATTGGCACATTCAAAAAAGAAAAGAATAAATTTACACTTATTGAACAAGAACAAGAACCACTTTCTTTCCCTTCTGATTCTGAAAATTTCTCTTTATAAAAGGATATTATGAATAAAAAAATTGAATACAAAACAAATGTAATGGATATATCTAAGAGTTTAGAACAAGTCGCTGAATCTATTAAAACAGGCACAGCGAATGGACATACTTATGTAGTCATTACAAGCAATTTTGAAGTTAAAACTAGTCTTGATAAGAATAAGGGTGCCTCGCTTTACGAGATTACCAATCTCGTTAAAGATATTTTAAGTAGAAGGGAAGTTGATTTTCAGACAAAGCAAAGTGTTTTATCTCATTATAATATCATTAGGAAAAGTTTTAAAAAGAAAGAATTAACAGGGCTTCGTTGGTTTCTTGGCCCTATCAAACAATATCGGTTAGCCAAAGCTAAACAACTCATTAATGAAAATGTTCAAACATTTAATCAGGATACACAAGTAAGCAAAGGGTTATCGTTATCTAAAGGAGCCAAACGCTTAGGAAAATATGACCAAGCAGGCAATTTTATTGAAGGAACAGTAAGCTTTCCTGATGGAACAAAATGGAAAGGAACATTCAAGAATGGCAAATTAAACGGCCAGGGAATGATAAAAGATGCTAAGGGCAAGATCATGAAAGGAAAATTCCAAAGCGGTAAATTAACAAAAGGTAAAATTACATATCCTGATGGAACGATCAAAAAAGGAACATTTACAAATGATCTATTAAATGGCTCCGGAAACATTAAAAATCACGAAGGAACGACGATTCAGGAGGGCATTTTCTCAGCTGATGAATTAACTGATGGAAAAATGATAGATTCTGATGGAAGGGTAAAAGAGGGACACTTTACTCATGGCCAGCTCAATGGTGACGGCAAGATTTTAAACCCTGATAAAACGAGAGTTGAAGGCCAATTTCAAAATGGCCTATTACATGGTCAAGGAGAGATCATTAGCTCAAAAGGCATCCTATTGGCACAAGGAGAATTTAAAAATGGTACTTTGATCACAGGCTACGACACAAAGATACGAGAAGAGAAGAAAGGGATATTTAAAATAGAACAAGGGTTATTTCAAAATGATCGTTTAATGGAAGGCAAAATAACTTACCAGGATGGAAAAATTGAAGAAGGAATATTCCATCAGAATGGCCATTTAATTCAAGGCAAGAGAATGGATCGGAAGAATCAAATCCGAGAAGAAGGGCATTTTAAAAATGGAAAATTACACGGGCAAGGAATGCGAATAGATGAGAAATCCTTGACGGTATGGGTAGGCGAATTTCACAATGGTCAACCACCTGATATCTTGGGAAAAAGAGAATCAAAAACACTTGAAGATGGAACAATGTTATGTGGATTTTTTGTAAACATATCAAACGAAGTATTCTATGGTGAAAAGACTCTTCCCAATGGAAAAATCCAAATAGGAAAATTCCAAAAAAATCAAGCTGGCCAATGGGAACTTGAGAGTGGACTAGGAATTGAGCTTCCCTACTTTAATCTTGAGTCTCTAACAAAAAGGCAAAGGAATTATCCATTGGAGAGAGAAGAAAGAAGTTAATGTTTTCCCCATACTATCGTAGAAAATTCCTATTCAGAACTATCTACAAAACTATCTACAAAGCGTCAACTGTCTGTCCCAAATAAAGAACCAATTGTACGCTCTCAAGGAAAGATGGTACGTCCTGATCAAACGATCGAAGAAAGAAATTTCGAAAATGACATTTTAGTTAAAGAACTGGTGTCTTTTTTTAATTTTTATTAAACTAAAATATAACATTATTTGTTTTTATAAAATTATCATTTTAACATCTATTTATAATTTCAATTGCGAGTGATTTAATTTTTTTAAATAAAAAAATTAAAATAATTCTAATTACAGCATTTTAAGTATTCAAAAATTAATTTTAATATTTTATAATTTAAATAAAGATGTTTTTTTAAATTATTAATTATATCTAAAAAATTAATAATAGGAAATATTATGAATGAGGGTATTAAAATAACAACTCGCATGAGTGATAATATTATAGCTCAAAAATTAGAACAAGTGGCTAAATCTATTGAAGAACAAAAAAAAGGCAGAGCAAATGGACATGATTATGTAGTGATTACGAACAAATTTGACGTTAGCACTGCTTCTTCTACGGAAAAGGAAAGGGCTGCCTCTTTTGAGGAAATCACTCATCTCGTTAAAAATATTTTAGAAGAAGGAAATCTTGATGCAAATACACAGGCTCGTATTTTAACTAGTTATAATATAATCAGAAAAAGTTTTAAAGAGAAAGAATTGACAGGGCTCCGTTGGTTTCTTACTCCTATCAAGCAATTTCAGTTGGCTGAAGCCAAGCAACTTATTAATGAAAATTTCGACGTAAATAAATTTGGAATCAAATGGTTAGGAAAATGGGAAAAAAACATTATTAAAGGAAACACTTTTAAAGGAATGGTTCATTACCCTGATGGAAGAAAATACAAAGGAGAATTCCAATTCGACGAGAAAGCACAATTAAATGGCACAGGCATGATGAAAAATGCTGCTGGTATTATTAGCAGCGAAGGAACATTCCAAAGCGGTAAATTAGTAGATGGTAAAATTAAATATCTTAATGGAACGACCAAAGAAGGAACATTTGAAAACAACCAATTAAATGGCAAGGGAACGATAACAGATGCTGATGGCACTATTACCAAAGGAACATTTAAAAATGACCAATTAAATGGTCGAGGAGTGATCACCAGTCGAACAGGCACTATATTGGCAAAAGGGAAATTTTGGAATAATATTCTGATGACAGGCGAAGGCACAAAGATACGAGAAGAAAATACAGAGAAAGGACAATTTAAAGATAACTTTTTAATTGGAGGTCAAAAAATTTACCGTGATGGAAGAATCGAAGAAGGAACATTTACAAATAACAAACTTAAATTTGGAGAAAGTAGAGATCCTTCTGGGTTGGTAAGACAAGGAACCTTTACTAATGGCCAACTCAATGGCGATCACGGCAAGATTATAAGCCCTAATGGAATGAGACTTGAAGGCCAATTTAAAAATGACCAATTACATGGTCAAGGAAAGATCATCAGTTCAAAAGGCATCCTAGTGGCACAAGGAGAATTTCAAGAGGGTACTTTGATCACAGGCTACGACACAAAGATACGAGAAGAGAGTAAAGGGATATTTAAAATAGAGAAAGGGTTATTTAAAGATGAGCATTTAATCGAAGGTCAAAAAATTTACCTTGATAGAATCGAAGAAGGAACATTCGACAAGAATGGCGATTTAATTAAAGGCAAGAGAATTTACCAGAATGGAACCAAAGAAGAGGGAAATTTTGAAAATGGAAAATTACATGGACAAGGAATGAGGATAAGCGAGAATTCCTTGGTGACAGGTACATTTAAAGAAGGTGCCATACAAAATGCTCCTATTTCTACTCATCAAATGGATCAAATAAAGGAAACAAAGCTCGAAGATGGAACAATTTTATATGGAGTTTTTGAAACAAGCACATCACAGGGCGAATTATTCTATGGTGAAAAGACCCTTCCCAATGGAAAAATCCAAATAGGAACATTCAAAAAGGAAAATGACCAATGGAAACTTGTGAGTGAGCAAGGAACTGAGCTCCCCTACTTTAATCTTGAGCCTTTAACAGAAGACAAAGGAATTGTACAGGAGCATGTTAAACTTAAAGGAATTGAAACTAAAAAAACGACTCTCACAAAAGGAAAGAAAACAATTGAAGTTCTCGATCAATTTACACGCGATATGAAGGGAGCCTATTATTACTTAAATGATAATCAAATATTGGCATTGCCAGATAAACAAGGTACAAATTTTACGGATGATATAATATTTGATTTTTGTCAAACATTAGAAACTCAATTTAGCAAGCAGGGATTGGAAAATCTCTCACATCTACTTATACCAACTATGCTCTCAGACTTAAATCTAAACACTCAAGAAAGAGTCCAACAACAGCTGGACCCTGAAATGAAAGATCAAAAGATAGAAACTCGCAACATAAAGACTCGTTATCGTATAAAT
>PPGL01000007.1 GCA_003173915.1 Candidatus Levyibacteriota bacterium
CTAGTGAAATGACAACTTTAGTAAACACTGGTAGTCCAAACTGTAGAAAAAAGCGCCCGTTTTGAAACGGTCTCAAGAAAAGTTTGATTAATATTTATCCAATTAAAGGCTTGGAATTGATTTAGTTTAGACAGAAAGACAGGAAAATTCGAATTAAATGCTAATTGAAATTTCTTATAATGTTCTCCTTAATAACTTTGAGTGCAGTGGTTAACCTCTTTACATAATTTTCGTTTATGACATTATTAGGTTCAAGAGATATACGCAAATAATCAATATCTTTGGTTGAAATTATTTTTGGTAAGGTAACTGGTAAGTGTTGAGAAAAAAAACGAGTTGGTTCACTAAGTCTTATTCTCAATTCATTTGATTTCTTAGGATATTTATCTAAATAGAAAGTGATTATACTTTCGACACAAGAATAACTTTTCTTTTCATGATTTAGAACTATGACACCAGGGATTTTTTGTAAATATTCGCAAATCATTTTTCTGTACCATCTCATTTTATTATTAACCTCTTTTGAGGTATTTATTTTTTGTAGAGCAAGGCTGAAAGATGCTAATTCTGGAATGTTTACCAAATCCTGACTATTAACATTGTACTTTTTTAGTCTATTTCTGTCAGTCGAAACGAAATTATACTTTCTTGCTCTAAATTGAAATGATGAATCAAAATTACGTCTCTCCATTTTTTTGAATTGTTTTTTACTAATTAGTAAGGCACCTGTTCCCGTAAGAGCTCCTGTTATTTTGGAACCTGTTGTCAAAATTGCATCAGCGTAATCCCACATGTGACTCGTTTTAGTTCTCTTTTCCTGCCAGTAGTCAGTGTACCTAAGACGATATAATCCTTGTGCATCGTCAAGAATAATAACTGGAGAATAACCAAGTTGTTTTGTTAAAGATTTAATTTTTTTGCAGGCTTTAATAAATGGAAGCTTTCGCCCTGTACTAGTTACTGTCGGAATTAAGAAGATTTCTGGCGATGCTTTATTAATCAAATATACCAGTTCTTTAAGAAAGTCTCTATCACTTTGATAGTCTAGTTTAGAAAATGTATTTATAAGGTATGTTTTAAAGGGCCCTATGGGTTTTAGATTTTCTGATGCTGTTTTTTTATTATTCCAAATATCTACAGAAGACTTAAATCCAAAAATTACTTTTTCCGGTTTCTCTCCACATAATGTTTGTCTAAGAGATTGACCAATATCAACACTTGTTACAATTTTCGGATGTGGTTTTAGTTTAATCATGCTTAAAAATTGATAAACTACCAGCGTGGCGTTATCGTCAAAAATTACTTCAGTGTCTTTTTCATTCAGTTTGTAATATTTGCATAATTCAATAAAAGTTCGCTTTGTAATGCTTGCAATAAATTGTTCTAATTCGGTTATCTTATTTAAGCTGGCAAGTTCCTGCATTCTCTGTGCAGTTAAATAAGCTGCCTTAACACTTTCTTTAAGTGGAATACCCTGAGTTGATGATGCAAGCCAAAAAGGTTTGGACTTGGAATAGGTTTTGTGAATAGGATTTTCTTTATCTGGTATAAGTTCAGGTAAAACTTCTCCATTCCAGGAAATGCGCATGAGGTCAGATTTATCAATTGAATGAGTACATATATAGTTTGTGGAGGATATCTTTTTTAATATTCGATTTGCCTTTTTGCTATGGAAATCTATGTCCTTTTTAAGCCCAATAAATGCTTTTGTTTCATTAAAGGTAGAGAGTGTAGGTTGGATAGCTGTTTTAGAATTAGTCATTTTAAAAGCAATTTATGAAATAGTATACTATAACTTTGTATTTGTTGAAATAGTTTGATATTATATGATCTAAAGTAGATTTAATATGAAAATGAAAACTTCTGGATAAGAAAATAATAATACAGGATATAAAACAACAAATGAATAATCAAGATATACTAAAGGCACAAGCGATTGCTAAAAATATAGAAGAATATTTGAGGAAAAATAGATTACACTACGGACAATTTCCTCGAGAAAATGGAGATGCTTCGTGGACGCTAGCTCTACATAACCATTTTATGACTGCCGAGCAAGAGAAAACTTTAAGAATCGATTTCTCTGATCTAATATATGCTTTTCATTCAATATCGTTCTATTTAATGCGAGGTGCATTTTCTATAGATACAGATCGTTCTTATAAGAAACTTCATAAATATCTAACAGTTGGTGTCCCTGAAGAGACTCAAAAACTATGGCAACAAGTTGCTTTCTCAGAACAAAGTGTATTCAGCAGTCGACCAGATATGGTTTGTGATATTCAAGGCAAATTTCATATTGTTGAATACAATACTGATGGAGGTGCCGATAAAGGAAATACTCAAGGAGTTAATGACTATTCTAAATTATTTCTTACAGGAAGTATTCTTGGAGAAAATTTATCAAAAGTTTTTGTTCAAGAAGTTAGAAAAAGATTTAAAGATAAATCTCACTTAATAGTTGCTACTGTTCTTCCTGATAACTATAGAAGCGAGTACGATTCACAGAATGCCTATTTTGCTATTCAAGCAAATACTTATGGACAAGATTTAGATATTGAATGGATAGTTGTTCATATGTCAGAAATATCTATTAATGATAATAATGTTACTGCAATGATCCGAGGAAAAATGCATATAATTGATGTTATTGATAGAGAATTTAAACTTCCAGGTTTTGTTCCTAATGTTAGTTTTGAAAAAGAAAGAGCCCTCTTACAAGCAGTTTTAGATAAAAAGGTATCTTTACTGGGATCAATCCTACCTTTTCAAGATAAAATTTTACTGAGTACACTTTTTTCAGAAGAATACGTAACGCTCTTTCCAGATCATGTTATTCAAAAATTACGCTCTATTCATGCTGAAACTGCAATACTAGATTTAGAAGAAAAAAAATTATGTCTAAAAGATACGAAATTTACTTTAGATGAACTTTTTAATCTTAAATTAGGATTTGATCTAGTTTTAAAACGCTCAGGAGACACAATTGGTTCTACGGGTTCAAAAGGACTCATCATATCACAAGATGTAAATTTAGAAACATGGAAACTTGAATTAGAGAAAGCTCTAAAAGAACCTCAGAATGGGGGAAGCTATTGGGTAATTCAAAAATTTTATCCTTCGACTAGATTTCCTGTTAAGCATATAAAAAATAGCAGATCTTTGCCTAAAGAGTTACAAGTAATAAATCGTGTCGCTCCATATTATGTATCTAGTGGGAGTCAGATGAGGCTTGGAAACGTTCTTGTTACGGCAGGAACAGACGAAGAGACCTATAAGAGAAAGAGAAACAATGTGCATGGATTAAGGCAAAATACATACCAAGCAGTAAGCGTACTTGGTTAGAATTAACGACTAAACGTATAATTCTTTTATTTTACGAGGTAAATGTTGCCATAGAACCAGCAATAGACGTTTTTCGGACTGCTACATTACTCTTCACTAAATTGTCTGATAAACTAATTCTTGTTTTTATCAAAACATGAAATTTTAAAAGAGCTTTACAAATTAAGCTTTCTTTGTTATATTTCCTTTTATGTCTCGACAACAGGAAGCTTCCAGAGAAAGACGAAGATTTCATATTTTTAATTGGGGTAAAAATAATGCACATGCTCCTTCAGGAGTAAAAATTACAGACAACTCCCCGATGAATCCAGCCTCAATGAGTACTGCAGAATTAAAAAGAGATGTTCCTATTCCAGTAGGTCCTGAAGTAATAACTCACCGAGGAAAAATGATCGAAGTTGTTGTACAACAAATGCAGATTGGTGAAAGACTCGTACCTTTTGAACGAGCAAGGAGATCTCCAGGCACAAGATTGCTTATAACATCAGATACAGGCAAAATCCTTTTGACAAAAGAATATAGGAGTGAGATAGGAGGGTATGATTACAGATTGCCTGGAGGTAAAGTATTTGATTCTCTAGATGAGTATAATCAGGCATTAAGTGCTGGAGAAGATATTCTAGTTAAGTCCAGAGTGGCTGCACAAAAAGAAGCAAGAGAAGAAGTGGGAGTGCAAGCGGAAAATATAACACACGTTTATACTTCAAAATGTGGCGCAACTATGGAATGGGACTTGCATTACTTTGCTGTAAAAGTTCCAACAGAACAATTAGGGCAGCAGCAACTTGAAGCAGGAGAGGCAATTGAAACTGGTTGGTATTCTCCAGAACAGGCAATGGAATTAGCTTTAAATGGTTCTATGAGTGAGGATAGGAGTGCAGCAGTTCTCATGCGATATGTTAATTCAACGTACGATGATATGCAATTACGTGTTGCTCCAAAACCTCCCAAAATAGATCACGAAGCTGATTTTATGGGAAGTAAATTAGTCAAACTTCTTGAAACTGCAGGGCTTGATTCTTTAAGAGTTAGGGCAGAAAATCTTTCAAATCTTCGTGATATTGATTCAATTATTTTCGTAGGCTCCTCTTTTGCGGGGAAAAGCACTATGGTTGATGCAATTAGAGATGCTATAGCGCAGGATCCCGAGTTAGCAAGTCATATTAGTATTCCCAAAAGAATTATTACTCGTCCACAGCGACAAAATGATAATTTAATTGAAAATGACTTTAGAACTGCTGGTGAGTTTTCCAGAATGGTGGCAAACGGAGAAGTTGGTCTTCATTGGGTAAGAAAAATGGAAGGTACAAGAACAGAAAACTATGGATTTTTACCGCCAGAATCTGGTAAAGTCCCTGTTTATTCTGCAAATAATGCAGTGATAAATAATGCAGAAAGTGTGGAACCAACTGATTTACTTAGTAGATCTTTAATAATAGCTTTGTATGCCCCAGAAGAAGTAAGAGAGCGTAGATTGCAGGATAGATCTCCTGACTTGGTTGCCCAAAAACCTGTAGAAGCAGCATATCGTTTGGCAGATAAAGCTGTAAATATGTATCCTAGCGCTCATATTGTTGTTAAGGATTTTGGACGATATGAAGACCGTTCAAGGAGTGATGTAGTATCTCTAATGAAGTTATTGGTTCAGAATATATTATAATATCTATAATTCATGTCCAAACGTGAAATTTTAGTTACTGCTTATTCAAATCCTGATCTTGATGGTATTGCATGTGCTATCGCATATGCAGAGTTTCTTCGAGAATCTCAGAATAAAGATGCAACAGCTGCATTGTTTGGTATTCCCCACAGAGAAGCAAAATTTGTTTTTAAGACTTTCAAAATACACCCTCCAGAAGATGCAGAAGAGATTCTTGCAAAAGATCCAGATATTATCTTAGTTGATGCTAGTGATTTACGTGGCATTTCAAATAAGATCAATCCCTCCAGGGTAATAGAATTAATTGATCATAGAAAAGTTAATCAAGCGGATGGTTTTCCAAATGCAAAAATCCAAATAGAGCTTGTGGGTTCTGCAGCGACTCTTATTGCCGAGAAATTTTTTATTAATAAAAAAAAGATTTCTTCTATTTCTGCTGCATTACTCTACTCCGCAATAATATCAAATACTGTAAATTTCCAAGCTAACGTTACAACAAATAGAGATAAAACAATGGCTAAATGGTTATTAACGCAGTTTAGTATTCCACCTGCTTACATTCATAATATGTTTGCATATAAATCACAATTTACTGAGCCATTAATAGATGTTATTGATCATGATTTTGCGACCTTTGAGTTTAGCAATATTAAAATTGGCATTGGACAATTAGAAATTGTAAATGTTGATCAATTTATTGTGCAGGAATTGCAGAATATCAGATCTGTCTTAAAAAAAATAAAAGAAGATAAAAAACTGGATATTATTTTTCTTTCTGCAATAGATTTGGAAAAAGCGGAAAATACATTTGTTACGATTGATAACCAATCGCAAGAGTTGCTACACAAAACACTTAACCTACAATTCAAAAATGACATTGCAAGAAAGAAAGGCATTATGATGCGCAAAACAATCACTCCCATTCTAAAAGATACTTTGGTATTAAAGTAATCTATTTAGGAGTTATGGTAAATATTCTATTTGAATCTCACTCAACAACGTTAGACAACGAAAAACATCTTTCTTCTGGATGGAATGATATTGAGCGGGTATTGAGCAAGCGAAAGATTTAGGAAGTAGAAGGGGTAAAGAGCATTTTGACGCTATCTTTTGTTCAGATCTCCAGCGGTCATATAAAACCGCTGAAATAGCTTTTGGAGATACATACCCTATCATAAAAGATGAAAGACTTCGAGAATGTAATTATGGAGATATGACACAACATCCAAGTGAAGAAGTGGATGCAGAAAAACCTAGAAGAATTGATACAGCCTTTCCTAATGGAGAGAGTTATCAACAGATTTCCGAACGTATGAAGAGTTTTTTGCAAGAATTGCTCCAAAATTATGAAGACAAAAAAGTTATGGTAATTGGACACAGAGCTACTCAATATGGACTTGAGCATTTGATCAATAAACGTTCTTTGGAAGAAGTGATTCTTGCTTCATGGAAATGGCAACCAGGCTGGGAATACAATCTTAATAACTTATAAAACCAGCTCAAACATTGCTATAATTATATAAATGGCAATAAGCAAGATTACTTTAGCTACTTTAAACACCTTAGGTAACCCTTTTCAGGTAGATAATCTCGTTCTCCGCTATGCAGCCATTGCATCATTTTTCGAAAAATCGGATGTAGACGTATTACACTTTCAAGAAGTTTTCTCTTTTCCCCATTTGTTTATTCTGAGAAGGAAATTAAAGAGTTATCGATATTGCATATATAAGAAATCTTATTTAGGACCGAAAGGAGGATTGGTAACATTTTCTCGTGTACCAATAGAAGTAAAAAAGTATAAAAGCTTTTCAAAAAAACGTATTGCTCCAATCAAAAAATCAGTATTAGAATTTTTGTTTACCAAGGGAATGCTCATTGCAAAAGTGAGAAATAGCAATCTTTATTTAATGAATGCACATTTAAGTGCTGTTTATACCGGTGATTGGTCTGATAATACAATGTTTAAAGGAAGGCTTTCTTCGGAAATAAGTGAATTTAATCAGGAACTCTCGTTACTTTCTGTTGATCAAAATGTTACTTTAATTTCAGGAGATTTTAATACGGCAAAAGCAAGTAATTTCTATGACCAACTAAAAAAATCTCCACTGCTCTATGACTCTTTTGAGAAAAGTAGTAAACCAACCTACCATCCAGAATATTTACCAAAAGGAAGAACAAATAATTGTATCGACTATATCTTTATCTATGGAAATAAAAAAAATTACTTTGTTTTAGATAGAGAAAGAATTTTAGAAGAAAAATTGCCACTTAGTACAACTCTAAAAAATTATGCTACTGATCATATTGGACTAAAAGTTACTGTGGAACTAATAAATGATCATAACTAGCATAAAAAGCTCCAACTTTGAGCCAATTAAATTCTCTAAAATCATTTAGTTTAGCCAGCTACACAAGAAGCGTATCAAAAATGTCAGTTAGAGAATTGTCTTTAGCCTCGAAAATCTTTAATTTTTTGGGTAGTTAACTTTACCCTCTTTAGCTTCAGAATAAACGATAAGTATTTTGATCTTTGCTTCAAGTGATTCCTTAATAGAAAATGCTTCACATACCCCATCTTTTCCTCCTTTAGCTTACAATGTCAGCCCTAAGTACCGCTTGCAACTGACAAATTTGTTAAGGTCTCAAATATTCCGCAGTAGCGGGATTTTTTTGTGAATTGAAGTAAAGAGTCGAACCATGTCTGACTGAGTAACAGACAATTATTAGCCTAACTTTGCTTACTTCATTAGCTGTTTTGCAACGCGCTCAAATGGCTCAATCATTTGTTGTCTACTATCCTTTTTCATACGTCTTCCTTTTGATTATCATGATCATCATAGTTTATGATCATTATAATCGCAGTGTTTTTAACAAAAGGAGATATGCCAATGATTGATATTTACGCGATAAGCGATACTTTCAAAGATAAAAGAAACTAGCAGCTTATGCTACCACATCTTTGAAAGCCATAGAAGGAGATCCAGATATTCCTATGTTGCGCAAAACACTGCAGCATTTATTCATGAGTTGAAGAAGGCGGTTGGATATTGGGGACATGCTCAGACCAATGATGAACTCGTAACTGCAGCACGAAATGAAATAGCAAGGTCTAAAGGAAATGCTAAATAAAATCTGATATTTACAAACTGATTTTCAATAGGGATGAATAAACTAACAATTTCTCCAAATAAAAATGACCATTCTCAAGGAGAAGAAAATGCTCCAGTTACTCTTGTTCAATATGGAGATTTCGAATGTCCATACTGTGGACAAGCGTACCCAATTATAAAAGAATTGCAAAAACTAGAAAAAAACTCATTGCTGTTTATATTCCGAAATTTCCCTTTGTCTCAAGTTCATCCTCACTCAATCCATGCAGCACTTGCAGCTGAAGCTGCAGCAAAGCAAGGAAAATTTTGGGAGATGCACGACATGCTGTATGAAAACCAACAGGCATTAGAAGATCACGACTTACTTATGTATGCAAAAGAGTTAGGATTGGATATAAATAAGTTTGAAGAAGATATAAAGTCGGAAACAATTGAAAAAAGAGTTGAAGATGATTTTATGAGTGGCATAAGAAGTGGAGTAAATGGGACACCAACATTTTTTATTAATGGAATACGCTACGATGGTTCCTACGAACTCTCTGCTTTGCAGGATGCTATTAAGAAAACTATCAGAAATAAAAAAGGAGAAAGTTCTGAATGAGAGCGTATAGCAGTTCATGGAAAAGATCCAAACCATCAGCTCATGATAGAGAATTTAGTGCTCATCAGACGCAAGAAAATGTTCAAATTGAAAAGAAGCAACCTCTTGCAGTGGGAGCAAAGGCGCCAAATTTTAGCCTAAAAGATACTCCTGATCAAAAAGTATCGCTGTTAGATTTTGTAGGTCAAACTGTTATCTTGGCATTTTATCCAGCAGATTTTAGTCCGGTTTGTGGAAATGAAATGACGCTATTTAATGAAGTATTACCGGAGTTTCAGAAATATAATGCACAGTTTTTAGGTATTTCTGTTGATAACATTTGGAGCCATCTTGCTTTTGCTAAAGATCGGAACCTTCGTTTTCCATTGCTTTCTGATTTTCATCCAAAAGGAGAAGTTTCAAAGTTGTATAATGCGTACCGTGAAGAAGATGGAGAATCAGAACGTGCGTTGTACGTTATCGATGAAAAAGGTTTTATATCGTGGGGTTACATTTCTCCTGTTGGTATAGCGCCTGGAGCAGACGGAGTATTAGCTGCTCTGGAAAAATTAAAGAAACACTCCTAGTATATGCACAAAACACGCTGTGAATGGGTAGGAAATGACCCACTAATGATTTCCTATCACGATACAGAATGGGGTGTTCCTACTTACAATGACAAAGCGCTTTTTGAATTCCTCATTCTTGAAGGAGCGCAAGCTGGGCTTTCTTGGACAACAATATTAAGAAAAAGAGAAAATTATAGAAAAGCATTTGATAATTTTAATGTTAATAAAATCGCTCAGTACGATTCAAAAAAAATCTCTTCCCTTCTTTCTAACGAAGGCATTATTAGAAATAAACTCAAAATTGCAGCAACCATTCAAAACGCAAAAGCATTCCTTAATGTACAAAAAGAGTTTGGAACTTTTGATAAATATATATGGCAATTTGTGGGAAGTAAACCAATAAAAAGTACTTTCAAAAAGTTAAGTGATTATCCAGCAAGAACAAAAGAAGCAGAAACAATGAGTAAAGATTTACTGAAAAGAGGTTTCAAGTTTGTTGGCCCCACCATCTGTTATGCTTTTATGCAAGCTGTAGGTATCGTAAATGATCATCAAGTGCAGTGCTTTCGTTACAACGAAGTATAGTGCAAGTTACTTTGATAAAAAGTTCCGATATAGTCTAGTAGTGCCAGCAAAACTTATAGTATTATACTGTTTTCTTATTGTCCTTTAAATACTTTATTATTATAGATAATCGCTGAAAGTTAAAATCTGCTAATATAGATCTTGCATGGATGGATTATTCGCAGCCTCTGATAAAGAAGAAATAGTGAAAGAATTTTCTTTTAAAGACCTCTTTGTACCCCTTACAACGGGAAAAGCAATTATATGGATCATTGTCGTTGGTCTAATTGTTTATTTAAGTATGCTCTTTAATGATTTTGTTTGGGATGATAAAGTTTACATCCTTTTTAATATAGATATTCATGCAATAAATTTTTTTTACTTGTTTGGACCCAATTCTTTTAATAATATTAGCCAATATCGTCCGATTGTTGCCATTTTTTTTGCTTTTTTATATTCAATTTTTCATGATAGTCCATTTTTTTATCATTTTTTTAATTTAGGATTACATATTACTAATACAATTCTAGTTTTTTATTTTCTTAAACATTTTTTTAAGAAAGAGCTTGTTCTTATTGCTTCACTATTTTTTCTCATCCATCCAATGCAAGTAGAATCTGTTTCACTTGCAACTTCTGTAGATAATTTATTGTTTTTCTTTTTTGGAATGATGTCTATTTTAATTTTTTTGAAAGAAAAAATAAATAATAAAAAATTGGTTCTTGGAGTTTTGATGTTATTGCTTTCATTACTTTCTAAAGAAACGGGAGCTCTTTTTTTGGTTGTTATTCTAGCATATCGTATTTTTTATTTGAAAAAATTGATAAACTTTAAAATTTTAGCAGGATTTACTATGGCATTTGCGTTTTACTTCCTATTGAGATTTGGAGTTGGGCATATATATTTTACAAATAATGACTATAGATCAATTGCTCAATTGCCTCTTTCACTTCGATTAATAAATATCCCAGCAATTTTTTTATATTATATTAAAACCTTCTTTTTTCCAGTAACATTAGCTATCAACCAACAATGGGTAATTACATCAATTACGGTTAATTCATTTTACATACCAGTTATTCTAATTGTTTGTTTCTTTTCTCTAGTAGCGTCTTTTGCATTCTCTATTAGAAATAATATTGTTCATTTTAAAACATATATCTTTTTTTTAATGTGGTTTTTAATTGGACTTTTATTTCATTCACAAATTTTTCCTCTTGATGTTACTGTTGCTGACAGATTTTTTTATTTTTCTATCGTTGGATTATTAGGAATGCTATGTGTTATGTATCAAATAGGATTTTCAGAAAAAAATTTCAGAATTGCTGCCCTTTATACTAGTATTATAATACTCGCTGTTTTTTCAGTCCGGACATTTATACGTAATGGAAATTGGCAGAATGAAATTACTCTTTATACGCATGATCTAAAAATTCATGAAAGTGCTGATATAGAAAATAATTTAGGCGTTGATTACTTAAATAATCAAAATTACGAAGAAGCACTGAATCATTTTAAGAAATCAGCTTCGCTTTCTGCAAATGAAGGGAATCTTTCAAATTTAGGTCTTGCCTATGAAAAATTGGGCAATTTGCAATTAGCAGAAAAAAATTTTCAAAAAAGTCTAATAATGAACAAATATCCTCCTCGAGATCATAAAACTGCTTTGTTTGCTACATCAGTACGATTATCCTATTTATATCTTCTTGAGCATAAAGATAAAATTGCATACGCGTTTATTAAATCAAAATTGCAGATCTATCCAACAAACGGATACTTATGGGAATACTTGGCAATTAGCGAATATAGATTGAATAAAAAACAAGACTCTCTTACTGATATTCAAACAGCTTCTACATATTCATCAGAACCGGAGATCGGTCAAGCAGCTCAGTTGATTAAGAATAATAAAACTATAATATTGGCACCGTAAATAATAAAAATTAATTATACCTATTGACAAAGTTTTAAGATAGCAATAGAGTAAGTATGAGATCTACATGAAAATTTGGTCATTGCTCCTCTCCTTCATATCTTTTGGAATCTTTGCTGGCTTTTTATTATTTCCAAAACACGTTTTTGCCGCTGATTTTCAATTGCAAGGTTTAGTTACCGATAATTCCTCAACTGGGATAGTAGGCGCCAACAGTTGATATTTTTAATGTTGGTACCACAACCAATATAGTACCTCCAACAACAACTGATGGTACGGGATCGTATATTTTTAATAATCTTCCTTCTGGAACTTATGATATTGAAGTAACTCCTCCTTCTGGAAGCACATTTGGACCTGCAATTGGTCTCAGTCAGAATATATCTGCAAACAGCACGCTCAATTTTATTTTAGTACCTGCCGGAACCGCCATGTTTTCTGGGTATGTGTATGACGCATCTGGGACTGCTCTTTCTGAACAGACAGTGGAGTTATCAGGAAATGGTACTGATGCAAAGATAACAACAGGTTATGATGGAAGTTATTCTTTACAAGTAAATACTGGGACATATAATCTTGATATATCTCATGGGGAAATACAACGCAAAATATACCGGGAAATTATGATTTAACGGTACAGAATTATGCGCTTGCGCAACCGAGTGTATTAGATATCACCATTCCAGCAAAACAGGTTATTGTGCATGTTCAGGATGCATTTGCAACACCCCTAGGGAATATAGATGTTATTGGACAGAATTCTCCTGGTATTATAGGAAACACCATTTCTATTGGTAATAATCTAACAGCAAAGGGAAATTTTGCATCACCTCAAAGGTCATCCAGTGCGAATGAGAAGGTTTTTATTGACATTTTATCTTTAAGTCTGATTAACTATAAATAGCTTATACAATGAAAAATCTTAAAGGGTTTGCTTTACTTCGCATTTTTTTTGG
Organism: Candidatus Levyibacteriota bacterium; assembly: GCA_003173915.1. Next base: position 12,718 of record PPGL01000007.1, read on the forward strand.
AATAGTTTGGCTGATTGATGCATATTTTAAGTGGCAACCATCATTCCAAACTAACTTTATATCCTATGTAACTGGAGGACTTGATGGACAGCCTGTTTTTATTCAAACATGGATTCACTTCTGGATATCCGTTATTGGGGTAAATCCTCATTTATTTGCGATAACAACTGCAGCTGTAGAAACAATAATTGCGCTTGGTTTAATTCTTGGTTTATTTACACGCCCAATTATTTTTCTGGGTATTGTATTTGCTCTTGCTATCTGGACAACAGCAGAAAGTTTTGGAGGACCATATAAAGCTGGCTCGACAGATATTGGTGCTGCAATAATCTATGTATTAGTATTTGTAGCACTACTTCTGGGAGAAAGCTGGAAAGCACTTAGTCTTGATGCCAAATTATTTAAAAAGAAATAGTCTAGAACAGTAAAAAGTTCCGACAACATCAATAAGCCCCAGCCAAGTTTTTGCCTTAATTTAGCCTTGAATTTTAATTTAAATTGCCTTGATGAAGATTGGATTCGAACTAATACTAGTAATATATCAATGGTATGTTAGAATTATTCTAATGAGAAAGATTTTTGTCCTTGAGTTTATTACCATGGATGGTGTCATCCAAGCACCCGGTGGTTCCAAAGAAGATGCAACCGAAGGCTTCAAATATGGCGGTTGGATGGGACCATATTTTGGAAAAGATGAGATTGCGGGTCAAGAAATGCAAAGGCAAATGAAAGAGACAGCTGCTCTTCTTCTTGGCAGAAAAACATATGACATTTTTGCTGGGTTTTGGCCACAACATGCAACAGAAGCGGAAGGTTGGCCACAAGTAAACAAAATCACAAAATATATTGTTTCAAAAACTCTTCAAAACCCCACATGGGAAAATACTGTCGTGTTACACAATATCGAAGCATTAAAAAAACTCAAAAATTCGGACGGTCCAGACCTCCAAGTCTATGGAAGTGCAAATCTTGTACAGTCATTAATGGAGCATGATTTAGTAGATGAATTTTGGCTGAAAATATTTCCAATCACCTTGGGTAGTGGAAAACGATTATTTGAGAGTGGCACGATCCCAGCTTCCTTTAAGCTCTTCAACTCTAAAATTTCCCCAAACGGTATCATTTTTGCATATTACAAGCGCGCAGGAGATATCAAAACAGAATCAATAGTATAACTTCTTTGATAAAAAGTTCCTACATAGTCTAAGAGAGCCAGCTTTTTTCTCTTGCCTCGAAAACAATATCAAACTGCATAGACAGAACTGCTGGATTCGAGCTCTAGAGTCTATTTCTTTTTGTATATAGGAAGTGAGAAATAAAACGTTGCACCTTTCCCTAGTTCGCTTTTTGCCCATATGCTTCCCCCATGTCGTTTTATTATTTCAGACGATATATATAAGCCAAGTCCAAACCCTTGGACACCTTTCTTTTTTGTTTGATAAAATCGATTGAATAATAACGGAAGTTCTTTTTTGGGTATTCCTTTTCCAAAATCTTGCACGCTAATGATTACTCCCTTTTTAGTGGTTGAAATCCTTACATTTACTTTTTTGCTCTCTGGAGCATGTTTAATCGCATTTGTAAGTAAGTTGGTTAGTACTTCTTCAATTCCATCAAAATCAAAGGATGCAAGAATGCTTTTTTTATCTTCTTGCAGGATAATTTTTTGTTTTTTTGTCGTGTTTTGAATATCACTTATAGCCTTTTTTACTACTTCGTTAATAACTTTTTTCTTTTTATGTATCATCTTATTTCCTTCTCCTTCTCCTTCTCCTTCTCCTATTCTGCCTATATCGAGTAATCGGTTGGTAAGTTTTATCATGTTATCCACTTGTTGAGAAATACCTTGAATCATACGTTGGTCATTTTTATCTTCTGAATTTTTTAAACGTTTTTCCAGTAACTGAACGAATGGTTTTATTGAAGCGAGTGGGGTTTTGAGTTCGTGACTAGCAATATTAATAAAATCATCTTTTTGCTGTTCGAGAATCTTTCTCGGAGTAATATCCTCAATTGCCAGCAAAATAAGCTCGGTTTTATTTTCATCCAAAATTATTCGGCGCGCATTAAGAAGCATAGTTTTTTGCCCAATTTTCTTAAAATTATGCGTTACCTCAAAATTATTAAAAACAGAACTCTGTTGTAATATATCTTCAAGAAGTTTTCGAAGTTCGGGTATATCCCACTCGCCGGAGTTGAGGTCGTACAGATATTTTCCATGTGTTTCTTCTTTTGTCCTCTTGAAAGTATCGAGAAATGATTTATTAACAGTTTTGATACGAAGATTTCCATCAAGAATGACGAGAGGTTCACGGACGGTTTCAACAATTGCTTCAGCATATGCATATTTTTCTATGAGTTCTGCAATGCTTAAATCTCGCAGGTCTTTAACCCATGAAAATCTTTTATCCTCAGCTTGGTTGATATCCTGAATTATTTGTTTTTTTGTAGATTTCATTACAATCTGAATTAGAGTGATTTTAACAAAGTGCAAAATGGAATACAATCCAAGCAATCATATAGTTATGTGAGTGGGAGAGTTATTTTCTCTATAAAAAGTTCCTACATAGTCCAGTAGTGCCAGTACCGAATTTTAAGCCTCAAACTTCTATATCAATTTATAGCAACTTCACTTTGGATTCGAACTTTAGCCTCAGCTCTGTTATAATTTTTATATGTTCTCTGTAAGCTTCTTGCTTCGAACTGTTGTTGTTGTGTTATTGCTCACTCGAACGATCTACTGGCGGATAAGCGAAGTTAAAGCACTAAATGAGAATCCCAAAATACAGAAGAGAACATCTCATGTTGCTTTTCATGTCTTAATTAGAAATGCCTTAAATATATTAGTCTTTTTACAACTACTTGGATTAAGCATATTTCCATTCAAACATGGTAGAGGTACGGAGATACTTGGAGCTATTATTTGTGCATGCGCAGTAATTTGTAGTTTCCTTGGCAGAAAAGCTTTAGGTACAAATTGGACTGATTCAGCTGAATCACAAATTAAGAAAAAACATGTTCTGGTGACTGATGGTATTTATAAATTTATTCGTCACCCAATCGCTTTAGGATATTCCTTCTTTATTATTGGCGCTGAATTATTAGTAGGAAGTTGGCTTATCGTTCCTGTTACACTTGTGTTAATCATAGGTGCATATATACAATCTAGAAAAGAAGAAGCACTATTGAAACAACAATTTAAAGAAAACTACGTTTCATATATTAGACAAACAAAGATGTTTATACCTTATATATGGTAGCAATAAAAAGTTCCGACATAACCTCCTCTTTTGTTACTTCGAATAGACAAGCATTCTGCCAGCATACATAATCCAGACTAGATTGGTTCCTCCTTTTTTAATATTCTGCTATACTTCAACTATGAAACAGCATATAACTTTTCTTACGTTAGGTGTTAATAACTTAGAAAAATCATTAGATTTCTATCGAAATGGTTTAGGTTTAAAAACTGATGGTATTGTAGGAACAGAATTTGAATACGGAGCGGTAGTATTCTTTAAACTAAATAATGGATTGACGCTTGCCTTATATCCAAAAGCTTCCTTAGCAAAAGATGCACATGTGGTATTTCAAGATTCTGGTACGAAATCATTTAGCATAGGCCATAATGTTATGACTAAAGATGAAGTTGATACAGTTATGGCTCAAGCACAAAAAGCAGGAGCAACAATTGTTAAACCTGCTCAAGATACTTTCTGGGGAGGGTACGCTGGTTATTTTGCAGATATTGACAATTATCTTTGGGAAATTGCTTGGAATCCCCAAATGTTGCCCGAGTAAAAAGTTCCTACATAGTCTAGCAGTGATAGATTCGATTTTGACATCAATTTACCTTACATTTTTCCTGGAGCCTACATTTTGGGTGCTACAGATCACAGCTTTTTTAAAGATTTGTTATTAAAATGCTACAAAGATAGGATTATATAGGAGGTGAATTAGTATGCCGAACTCTAATAAAAGTAGTGAAACATTTGAAGTAAAAGGTGAAGAGCTGATTAAAAAAGTAAAAGAAATAATTCAAGAAGGAAATGCCCGAACAATCACCATTAAGGATAACAAAGGAAAAGCATTAGTTACATTTCCACTAACCATAGGTGTTGTTGGGACTGTCCTTGCTCCAGTTCTTGCAGCAGTTGGAGCAATTGCAGCACTTATTTCGGAGTGCACAATTACTGTTGAGAAAAAATAACATGAGACGAATTATTCTACTTACAGTATTAGCTTTAGAAGGGCTTGGGGGCATTTTAGGGGGTATTCTTCTTATCGTTGGTCCAAATGGACAGCTTATGAATATATCACCAACGAAAATGCATGGAACTTTTTCTAACTTTCTTATTCCTGGCATTATTTTAACAGGGATGGGTATACTCACATCAGTTGCATCTATTGCAGTTTTTCTAAAAAGTACTATTGCCTGGTTGCTGGCTGCAATATCATTAGTTGGGTTTACTATTTGGTTTGCTGTGGAGATTGCAATTTTGAGAGAACTACACATTCTTCATATTGTTTGGGGAGTTCCCGTCTTATTAGGTCTATGGGCAGCCTTCCCGTTAATACATAATGAGAACAAATAATCTAAATATATTTCTTTTAAGAATAATACATACAACTTTTGCAATTTATTTTATTGGGTGTATCACATATATATACTTTTGCGCAATAACAATAAGATTTAATTTGTTATTATATGTCAGCCTTTTTAGCATCCTGATTGAAGGCGTTCTTGTATTCATTCTTAATAAGGGACATTGTCCCCTTGCTCCTATTCAACGAAAACTGAATGATCCTGTTCCTTTCTTTAATTTATTTCTCCCAGATTATCTTGCCAAGAAAGCAATACCTTTCTTTAGTTTAGTAGCGTTTCTTGGAATATCTCTTTTGGTAGTAAGAATATTATTAAACAGATAGGTAGCTATTTTTATAAAAAGCTCCTACAGAGCTCAGGAGTACCAGTTTTTTAGCCTCAAAAAACATATTAAACTGGATAAAATGGAAGGTTGATTTGGATTTCTAGCCAAACAGATTTAAAACAGTTACAATTCAGAGATGGCTAGTTTACAAGCAAAAATTGTTTATCAAATAATAAAAGTTTTCTTTGAAGATAAAACTAAACTGTCTAGTGATACGGTATATCGATCAAGAAATGCTAAATCATTACTAAATAAGCTCCTTGTAATAGGTAGTTCGGTCATACCTCTTGAGCAGAAAACAATAGATCACGTTTCAGTTAAGATAAGCTCGGAATTTGGATCACATGGAAAAACCATATTGTATATACATGGTGGAGGTTTTGTATTTAAGGAATCATCATTACAGATAGACTATATAAATCGAATAGCAAAAAACACTCAGGCAGATGTAGTCAGTATTGATTATCAACTTGCACCTGAACATACCTTTCCTTTTCAACTTGATGAAATATGTAAGATTTATTCGTGGTTAATTAAAAATGGAAAAAGTCCAAAAGATATATATTTTATTGGTGATTCTGCAGGAGCAAATTTGGCTTTAGGAATTTTACTCTTGCTAAAAAAGAAAGAATGCCCATTCCCTGCTGGTGCTGTACTTATTTCTCCTCCAACTGATGGCACTTTTTCTACAAAATCATATATAAGCAATAGGAATTCTGATGTTATGCTGACACATCATAATATGACTTTTTTCCTTGATTCCTACAGAGGAAAAGAAGCTGCTAAAAATCCTTTTATTTCTCCTCTATTTGCTGATTTAAAAGGTTTGCCAAAGATACAAATTTTTGTTTCGGATAATGAAATATTATTTGATGATGCAGTTTTATTACATAAAAAATTGAAAGAATATAAAGTTCAATCTGAACTACACATTGGGGAAAATTTATGGCACTGCTATCCGGTTTTTGCACGATTTGTCCCAGAATCAAAAGAGGCAGTAGAAAATATAATACAATTTATATCAAATAGCTAAATGTTTTTGGGATTGTTGATACACTAATTCTGGGTGCTGAAAGGTTTCCCTCATCAATTTTGTATTTCGAAAATCCTTCTCATGTGATGTTCTGTTTCTTCCATATTCTTAACTAAGAATATTCTACAAATCCTGCATACTCACTTGCTCCTTCAGGATTATCTGTAAGTACTTTTCTTAATTTTTGAAAATCATCAATTGTTTTTTTTACTGTAACTGTTGCTACAAGTATTCCGTCTCTCATAAAACGCATACGAAATCTTCCTTCCTCTTCAAGATTATCAACAGCAACTTTTGCAGAATACTGCCCTGATTCAAAAAGAGTTATTTCTTCTCCATACTCTCCATACTTTAGTTCTGTTGCAGTTTGAATTCCATAAGCAATTTTTTTATCTCCTAAAGCCATTTCTATAGCAAGATTACTCATAACTTTTTGCTCATGTATACGTAAACTCTCATATAAAATATCTAAATCATCCATATTCGTAGGGGCTTCACTGGATATTGCATCAACAGTAGTCGCTGCTAAGAAGATTTTTCCAAACAATCTTTTTACTCGATCTCTTTTTTGTGACTTTGTTATTGCATCTGGATAAAGGCTTTCCAGTATTTGTTCATTACCAATTCCTATGTTATGGAAAATCGCACGCATAAATGCTGCATCTGGAGTATCTTCAGGTATATAACTAAGCATTGTTTCAATCGTTACTGGTTTTCCTGGTGAACGTAGCTTTGCGTAAAAGTCCTGAAGCACAATGGCCCGCTCAATATATGCTCTTACAACATCTTTCTTTTCAGGTTGTGGTAAATCTTGAAGCTCTCTTGGTAAAGGCATAACAGTTAGTCTTGCATTTGTTTTTCCTGGGCGAAATGTTACTTCAGCCATACTACGAATCTCTTCAGTCCTGCCAAGAACGAAAGAGCTTACCGAGTGCGGGTGGTTAACAAAAAGAAATGCTTGTGGAAATATATATGCAAGTCTCAGATTAGCATACGGAAGATCATCAGGACCAAAGCCAAGCATCATTGGCTCGACATCACGTTTGAATTGGAATGGTTCAGAATTTGAGCTTTTTCTTATATGAGGATTTTCTTGTGGCATAATTTTTTTCTATCAAAGTATTTCTATATAAAAACTTGATACACTAATTATATCTCATATGAGTAATTAATTCTTTTTCGATTGTGCCACTGTCTCAATTTAGCTTAAAGAATTTCTCAATTTTGTATAAAAAATGTGTTAAATAAAAAATACATTCTCACTTTTGATATAATTTTTCCATGAATCAAAAACCTACATGGGTTATTTTTGACATCGGCAATGTTCTCTTTAATATTGAAAGATTTGTTAAAGATTTAGCCAATAAATACAAAATCGATCCAAATAACTTGATAAGACAAATCGATGCTGTTGATGAAGAATCAGGCTTTGACGGTAAAATAACTATTACTGAGTTCTGGAGAAAGGTACTACAAGAATTTGACTTAGAACAAGAGTTAGACACTGTTATGACAATGTGGCATGATGAGGAAGAATATTGGATAAAAGACACAAAAAATCTATTAAAAGAGCTTCAAAATGCTGGATATAATTTAGCAATTATTACAAATAATTGGAAAGATCAAACAGAGCATCTACGAAAAAATCTTTCTGATTTTGTAAGTCCTGAATATATTTTTGAATCGTCTGTTGAAAAATTAAGTAAACCTGATATGAAGTTTTTTCAGTTAGTGGAAGATAGAATAAAAGCAAAGGAATCGGATATTCTCTTTATAGACGATGTGAAAAATTACTTAGCAGCAGCAAGAAAATTGCATTGGCAAGTATTTCAGTATTCAATTGGTGACGATTTAGGAAAAGCAACAAACGATATACTCAGAAAGCTATTATTACATTGAATATACTTACTGATTGATCAATAGAGATAGAATCTAGAAAGCTTATAAAGGTTTTGTAGGAGGCGCAGCACGTCTTTTATTCACCGTATTTATTCTCGCTCAGCTAACTTATTAGCTAATTGCTCTGCTAAAATTTCCTTAAAGTTACTTGCATTAAAAGGTGGCATATCTTTGTCTGCATAGAGTTCGGTATTTCTTAAAGCATTTCGAAAATCATCAATGGTATGATATCTTTCAGAATATTTACTTACGGCTTGTAAAAGAACCTTTGCAAGTTCAGGGTAATCAGAAGATAAGTACCGATTGATTATCCTGCTTGCTCTAACATTCGAGCTGAGTATACGTCCTGTCACTAAGGTAGTAATCGTTGCAGCCATTGAGTAAACATCTGTTCGTTCGTCGGTTGGTCTTGATATATCCAACATTTCAGGAGCAGAATATCCTTCAGTAAAAACTTCAGTACCACTAGATATTTCTCTCCGCATTCCTATTTTATGCTGTGCTTCCCAGTCAAGAAGTATCACTCGTCCATCATCTGTTACCTGAATATTTGATGGTTTTAAGTCACGATACGCGAGGCGTAATTTACGCGCTATTTTTAGTGTATACAGCGTTGGTTCAACGATTCTTGCAACAATAGATAAAGGTAATGTTTTTCCAGATCGTTGATCAAATTCGATCAGCAAGTCCTCTGCGCTTTGCCCTTTAACTTCGCCCATAAGCATATATGCTTCCTTTTTGGATGTAATGCCATAGCCAATAACGTGTGGGACGCAAGCTCCCATTTTCTCCATTTCTAGCAATGTAGCGCCTTCGGCAATAAGAGCTTTTTGTTCCCTTCTTCTCAAAGTTATACCTTCATCAATGAAAGCTTCTATCTCAGAAAGTATCGAATGTTTTCTTGGTCCTTTTGCAATAACTTCCCCTTTCCCTGAGCTTTCTTGCAATCTTAAGAGTGATCCTCTTAGACCATGTTTCAGATGAGAGACATCATAATTTCCCCTGATAATTCCAGAGGGAATATTACACGTAGATTCGTCAGTGCTCAGGGTAAGTTGCATGACTGGTAATGTATGTTGTTTAAGAACCAGTGGTTGACAAACTAATCTTTCGAGTATATTCATACGGATATTTTACTCCAGGACTATAAAATTTACAATAAACAAATGATATAATTCCATTGGTGAATAAACTGTCTACCCAAAAGTCATTCCAAAAAGTTTTTGCCAAAGAGTTTATGGAAATGATTGACGATGCCTTCTTTCTTTTTGATTATTCCTTACGTTTTATTTTTGTAAATAAAAAAGCTACACAACTTATAGGAAAAAATAAAAAAGAACTACTTGGAAAAAGAATTGATGATGTTTTTCCAGAAGTGAAACAAGCAAAAATCTATACTGAATTTTTAAAGTCAAGAAAGTTTAATAAAAATCCTATTGAATACTATTCTCCATCAATGAAAAAGTGGCTTTCAGTTAGTGTTTTTCCAATACATTATGGAATAGTTGTCTATGCAAAAGATATTACGGGTAAAAAAGAAGCAGAGATGTTGCTTTTTGAAAGTGAGGAAAAATATCGTCTCGTTGTTGAAAGTACTGTTGACCTTGTATCAATTTTTAATACTGAAGGCAAGTTTATTTACGCATCTCCTTCTTATAAAGATGTGTTAGGGCATGATCCAAAGTCTTTGATCGGCTTAAGCATGTTTAGCACTCCTGACCCTAATGATTCAGAAAAAGTTAAAAGTATTTTTAAGCGTATTTTAAAAGGAGAAAAGATAAGAAAATTTATGACAAAAGGAATTGATAATAAAGGAAACATACATTTTCTAGAAGCTTCTGGATCGGCAATTTTTGATAATCATGGGAAACCGTATATGGTAGTTTCTGTCGCACATGATGTAACAGAACGTGAAGAAAATGAACAAAGAAAAGAAGATTTTATTGCAATGACAAGTCATGAACTAAAAACGCCATTAACAAGTGCAAAAATATTTATTCAATTTCTAAAAAAAAGATTTACATCTCTAAAAGATAAAGAGTCTTTTACGTTACTACAAAAAGTTGATCGAGTAATTGACCAATTAGAAATACTTATTAAAGAATTACTAGATGCAACACTCACAAATCAAAAAAAATTGTCTCTCAAGAAAGAAAATTTTATTTTTAGAGATTTAGTATTACAAACTATTTCAGAATTACAGTTATCAATACATAACAAGATTGTTGTTAATTTGCAAACGAAGAAGTATGTACATGCGGATAAAGAAAAAATCTCACAAGTATTAATAAATTTTATTACTAATGCTGCAAAATATTCACCAAAAAAAACAAATATTATTGTGAAATCAAGGGAAAAAGGAAAATTTATTGTAGTTAGTATACAAGATTTTGGAATAGGGGTTGCGAAGAAAGATAAAACGCACATATTTGACCGTTTTTATAAAGGAAGTAAAAGTAAAACATATCCAGGCTTAGGCTTAGGATTATATATTACAAAAGAAATTATTAAGGAAAATGGTGGAGAAATTTGGGTGGAAAGCACTGAGGGAAAAGGATCAACGTTTTATTTCAGTTTGCCAATGTATACAGGCAAATAAAAATGCATTAGCTCTCTATGGATTCAAGTTAGTAGCCTCAATATTGTGATTGTACGCACAGAATTCTTCTTCCAAAATGTATACAGTGATAACGTAAACTTATGCTAAAAAGTAACATTACGGATTTATTCGGTTGGGGAATAATTTTATGGTTTATTGGTTATATTTTAGGAATAGTTTTTTTTATGTTTATTTCCCCTTCTCTTATTGGGTGGGCGATTTTACCATTTGGAGTAGCAATTACCTTGTGGGTTTTAATTTGCAAAATAAAAACAAAACCTTTTAGTTTTTATTTTTTAATTGCTAGTAGTTGGTTAATTATTTCAGTGTTTTTAGATTATTTGTTTATTTTTATATTATTAAAGCCAGCAGATGGATATTATAAACCAGATGTCTATATCTATTATCTTCTAACTTTCCTTTTGCCAATTAGTGTAGGGTTTTATAAAAATCATAAATTAGCTGATACAAAAAAATAAACTTCTGAAAAAAATCCTACACCTGCCTGCCGACAGGCAGATAATCCAACAAAACCAGCAAACCAGCAGAGCATCATGTAGTATGCAAGAACTATTTCTGCTTGTTTGTTGTAAAGCCAAGGGCTACGAATCCACAAGGTACCCATAGGACGAGTAAGGGGAAAATACTAATAAATTGAATAGTGTACGCGTAATATAGTAGGACATGATAACTTCCAACAAACAGTAATATTCCAACTACCTTACTTTTAATGCTTTTTATGGCAGAAATTAAAAGAACGGCATAAAATAAATCTGCAAGTCCAATGGAAGAATTTCCAACAGAGAGACTCAGTGGAAAATTTATGGTTTTCGACATTGTTGAAATTACATGATAGCCCGAAGTTATCCAAATATAGAAAATATCGTATACAAACCAGAAAAGGCTACATACTATAAATACCTTCCTAGTAAAAAAGTTAAAAGAGGTAATTATCACACCCAACCAGACAACTACGAGAAAAACAAATACATCATGTGTAAGCGGTGAAGGATATAAAATTCTCAAAAAAATTACCAGAGCAGACAAGAAAATTGGTATCTTAGTTTTTAGTTTCCATGACAACCAAAGAGCATGAAAAGTTATAAGTATCGAGAAAGATAGTAACAAATAGATTGATAAGGGATTTGTGTAACCAATTACTACTAATAAAACTAATAATGTTACAACAAAGGATAAAAACAAAATCATTTGTTTGGTGGAAAAAATATTTATTACTTTACGGACTGTGCTAATTGATATTTTTTCTGGTGTTATAACACTTTCCCATAGACTCGTTAACAGAAAACCGAACAAGATTATAGTTAATATTAGTTCTTGAAGCATATAAAGGATTATACGAATATTATATTTTGTTCGAACTATTTAGTTTTCTGTTATCAAGTGAATTGTTCCCTTGGAACCATCTACTTCTACAAATGTTCCATCTTTCCAAAGCGTAGTTGCATTTTTTACCCCTGCAACACATGGAACACCATACTCTCTTGCCACAAGCGCTCCGTGTTGAAGTACTCCCCCTATTTCTAAAATTACTGCCGAAGCATTGACAAAAAGTGGTGTCCAGCCTGGGTCTGTTGCACGGGCAACAAGTATCTCTCCCTTTTCTAGGGGTTTTTCAGAAGGACTATGGAGCACTTTTATTTTTCCTCTCACAATTCCCTTAGAAATTGGTGTGCCGACAACTTCCCCTTTTTCTCTAAAAGCTACACTAGGTTGAGGAATAAATCCGCGTGAATCAATAAGAGCAGGATAATGAATATGCTCAAATCGTTTTCTCTCAGAAATATTTTTCTTTGCTATTTTAATGAGATTATACGTTTTGTCACTATTTGCAGTGTCTAAATCTTCGAGAGTTAGGTAAAATACTTGGTCTACTGTTTCCAAACGTCCGTCATTTTGGAGAGTTTTCGATAGTTGCAAGATTTTTTGTCGTAGAATATCTACAACAAAAATAAGATAGTATTTGTGTGTTTCTCGATATCCACCAAATGTTTCGAAAAATCGATACGAGTCTGCAAATTTTTTTGCCTTTTTTGCATTTTGAGAGAGAAGATGATTATAGATAGTTTCAACTGCTTGCCTTCGTACTGCTACATTTTTTTCAAATTTTACTTCTGCATTTTCTTCCTCGGGCGCATTTTGCATGGTAACCATAAGGTCAAGAAGTAGACTTGGGTCTTCTTTGTAACGTACAGCTGCAATATCTATTTCTGCAGGACCTCTCATTCCGTATCGTTCTAAAAATTTCTGCCATAGATGCATAAATTCAGAAGACAAATCTTGGTTTTCCAAGTTTTTTTTTAACTTGTCATAGGTAATATCTTTTGGAAGGTGTGATGCAACGCGAGAAAGAGATAGTCCCATTTCGACAGTTACATTGTTTGGAAGTGCAAGTTCTAAGATGTCTGCTTCTTTTTGGAATGATTCACCTGCCAGTTTTTTCATTTCACTAAGAGTTATTCTTGACGCAATCGTAAGAGGAACTGTTTTTGAAAACACGCTACGAAACATAAGACGTAACAATTCGTCCCACAACGTACTGAGCGGTAAATTCTTTTCTGCCAGAAGTTGTGCCTCTTTTTCAAACTTTTGAAGGTCTTTCTGTACTCTCTCATGTATCTTTTCGGGATTGCGTTTTGCAGAAGCTAGTAGTAGTAAAATTTGGGGTGCTCTTAGTAAGAGTCCCCGTGGAATAAGGAAAAATTTGTGAATTGATGATCTGTATTCGTTTTCACTAAGCGTTTGTACTGCCTTTGCTGCAATTGAATCAATATTTGTAAGAGTCTGAGCAACTCTTTTTTTGCCAAAAAGGGTAATAAAATTTGAGAGATTCGCATACAGTCGGCCGTTGTCTGCTGCCCATGCAATACTTGTGTTAATGTTTTTTGTTATATCACGACCAAAAACAATGCCTCCAACTATTTTGACCAGTCTCCTAAATGCTCCAACGCCAATCACGGAAATAGGTTCGTCTATCCCTTGCGCTGTTGTTGTGATATCAAAATAAAGTCGTTTTTTTTGCCCAGGAAGCGTTAGTGTATCCTTAGAAAGTGGAACAAATGCAGTAATTGGTCTTGCTTGAAGTAAATATAATGTGTCTTTTGCATATGCCCATTCAATATCCATAGGTTTTGTAAAAAGTTTCTCCACGTTTTTAATAAGTTCTGTTATTGCTCCTATTTGTTGGTCTGTGAGCGAATACTCGTTGTGTCTTTTCTCTTTTTTCTTTTCTGTTCCACCGGTTGCTTGTAGAGTAATAGATGTCTCTTTAGAACCTAGCTGCTTATTTTTTATCTGACTTGTTATTTTGTCTACGACAAAGGTATCGGGTGTTGCAAGACCTGATACCACAGATTCGCCAAGTCCAAAGTTGCTATTTATAACTGCTTCATCAAAGTTATTTGTAACAGGATTGAGCGAAAATCCAACACCAGCTATTTCGCTTGGAATTTGTTCTTGAACAATGACAGCAATTTTTGGTTTATAAATAGAAAAGCCGTGTTCTTTTTTATACACTGTTACTCGATAGTCCAAACAGGATGCAAATGCTTTTTTAATTGCATGTGCGATTGTTTTTCTCTGTACTCCAAGTACTGTTTCGTATCCCCCGGCAAACGATGCTCCTTCCAAATCTTCTTCGGGCGAGGAAGATCTCACAGCAAACAGTGTCTCTTGTGAGAATTTTTGCAAAGCTTCTGTTAATTCTTGTTCTTGTTGTTTGGTAAGGGTAAGGTTTACTACGAGTTTTTTAAGCTCTGTACATGATTTTTCTAAATCGTATTTTTCATGTTCAAGATAGTTACTCCATGTATTTGTTTGCTGTAGCTCTTGAATCCAAGGGAGGAAAAAGTTTACAGATAAAATAAAACCAGGTGGTACAGGTAGTCCTGCTTGAGATCCTTGTATGAGCGATAATCCTTTTCCTCCAACTTGGGAAAGAGTTGTAGAAGTGTTCCTTGGAAAAACAAAAATTGTATCACCCATATTTTTATTATACGTACTTTCATTATTGTTAAGCTAGAGTGGTTGTAAAAATAAAGCGTTTTTTCTTTTCTTTTTTGTGTTAGCGTGCCGAAAATTTTTCTTTTCATGATATACTTTTTATGAAAGGAGGTGAGAG
>PPGL01000010.1 GCA_003173915.1 Candidatus Levyibacteriota bacterium
TGTTGAGAGTTTGAGCGTTTCATTTCGCCATGCCATATTGGTGGAAATTGCACGATAAACAAATTTGTACAGTCCATCTTCTTTAACAACACTACAATTAAATGCGCTATCAGCTTCCCAACTATTATAGGGATTTGGCATGATAATGGGGTTATTTTCGTAGCGGACTACCTGCATAAAACTAGTCTAGCATAACAGGGTGCAGATGTATTGCTGTATCTTTTTGGATTTTCTCCAAAAATTCATCCAGAGGAGCTTGAGCAACACACACAACCGTATCGGCTCCACCATAATAGACATTAAGCGTATTATTCACAATTGTTGCACCGCATGGATATGCGACTCCTGATTTAAATCCTTGATTCTCATACCATTCTGTTGGCTCTAAAATTGGAGAAGATGTTCGGTAGAGTACTTTTGTTGGATCATCTTTATCTAGTATCATTGCTCCTATTTTATATTGGTTGTCTTGGCGATCATCAACCGCGTGATAAATAACAAGCCACCCAATGGGAGTTTCAACGGGAGTTGGCCCAATGCCAACCTTTCGGCTATCCCACGCATTTGGGCGAGGCGGAATAATATGATGACCCTCCAAGTACTTCCCGTTATGCCCTAATGACTGCAGGTTATCAAGATAATCAACCAAAATATTTGGGAAAACTCTATGAAAGAAAACATATTTCCCCTTTACTTTTTTTGGAAGAACTGTTGCATTTTTATTTACCATTCCAGGTTTTGAAATAAGAACAGGATAGGACCACTTATCCCAATTGTGGTTAAAAAAATCTTCATCGTTAATATGGGTAAATGCAACTCGTGGTGGACTCCATCCATCAAATGCAACATAGGTTAGATAAATTTTATGATCTTCCTCTATGTAGGTAAGACGAGGGTCCTCAGTCCCTCCCCAACCGATACCAGAAATATACGGACTATCATGGTCAAATGTTGTTCCATCTGCCAAACCTTCAAATGGTGCTCTTGGAACAAGCATTGGACTGTCAAAACGCCTGGAAATGTGAATACCATCTTCACTTTCTGCATAGCCAAGTACCGACATCATATTTTCTCCAACTGCTCGATAAACAATATGTGTTTTTCCTCGTGCATGAAGAGCAGCAGGATTAAATACTGCAAAAGATTCCCACGGATGTTCTTCAACAGGAGTAAGGATTGGATTTTTGTGATGTTTCTTAAGGGCAATATTTGCTACCCTGTTAGAATACCTATCGTATGTTTTGTGTACTGGTGTATGTGCAACTGCATGAATATCTCCATCTGTTGCCCAGTATGAAAACAGACGATTTTGGAAATAAACAACTCCAATTGGTTGAATTTTTTTATCAATCCATTCGATTGGTTGTCTCCAAATAGCCTTTGGGCTGTCTAGTGCTTCACCTGGATTATTGGAATCCAACAGTACATTACTTAGATAAAATACTTCATGTCCAGCAACAACAGTTTTTGTATAGAAACTCAGTAAAATTCCTTCATTTGTTAAATGAGCTCCAGCAATTTCAAGCGAAATACTGTGCGCATCTTCTGCAGGTGGAGCCATAATCGGCGTTGAATCTATTTTCCAAGTTTTTAAATCTGTGGAATAGGCAACTTTAATATCATGTTGTCCAAAATATAACACATACTTTCTTTCGTGCTGATAATTAGGAACAATAATTCCTGGCTCGTGAATATTTTTTAGTGTTGTTTTTTCCTTCCAGGACAATCCATCTGAAGATGATGCAAAAGCAAGGTGATGAGAATTTTTTTCTGTGTTTACAAAGGAAAGAAGATACTCGTCTTTATACTCACTGACAATAAAATTTGCAAATGATGTTTTGGCAGTTGATTCAGGCAGGGAAACTTTTTTCTTTGACTGCTCAAAGTGGAGACCATCAGAAGAAACTGTTACTGAAACAGTTTTTGTTGGTCCACCAAAATACATGAGGACATTTCCTGCAACTGTTCCTACTCCAATAGGCATTCTGGTTTTTGTAGATGTTTTCATAACCTTAGGCAGAAAGGTTATCTTTATGATTAGCAACCAGTCAGAGCATAACTAACCGCAGAGAAACCACTTCAGGTGAGAAGCGGCAACTCGCTTTTAAAGAACCTTTCTACTACGCAAATTCCTTGCTAATTTTATTGTACTAATATCGAACATATTTTTGTCAAGGAGCAAGAACACAGACATCTTAAAATGAACACAAAAATAACTTAGTTTGAAAAGAACGTTATGAAAATAAACGAATGAAGTAATTTAAATTATTTTTTCGATTGCTCAAAATCTAATACAGTAAAATTGTCGGAGCTTGTTCAATTACAGTATCTATTGCTTGTATAGCCAACTCTACATCCTCATTTGTTATGGATTTTCCGTTGTATCTCAAGAGTGGCTCAAGGGCATCTTTCACCATTGCTCTTCTAAATTTATAGGTAAGTTCTGTAAGTACTTTTTGGTCAGTCAGATCGTAACCATATTCTAGACATAGCTCATGAAGTCTATTCACAATATCTTGTGGCGTTGAATCTCTCGTTATTCCGGCACCTCTCATGGCATTATATAAATTGAATGTATCACTTAATACGGTATCCTGCATACTTGTAATATCATACCCTTGTTCTACATTACTTACATCAGTTACTTTAGTCAAATCAATAGCCGTAACTCCAAAGTTCTCAGTTACATGGAAATTACTCCCACGAGCATCTCCATGTACTTTTCCTTTTTGATTCATATAGGCCAGCACGTCAAATGCTTTTTTAAGAAGAAGCAGTGAAATAATTTGTCTCTCCTCTAATGAAAGTTCTTTTCTGTCTTTACCTAAAACGGGTAGTTCTTCGCTCTCTCCACCCAAAACAGTCAATGCCTTACTTAAGGTAAACCGAGGAATTCCTGCAATATACTGATTATGAGAAATATCACTTACTATATGAGGAAAGGGAAATGATTCACCTATAATTGGTGTATTCATTAAATAAGATATTGCATTTTTTTCTGTTGTAATCGCTAGCTCTAGCTCTTCATGATCATCAGCTGATAGAGAAGGACTCGCTTCCAATCTTCCTGGAGCATATACCATACCATACTGTATTGACATACTCTCATTAGGCACGTCTGGAAGACTAAATGTAATGCCAATCAAATCCCTATTCCCTTGGTCACTCTTTACTCTTATGTAACCAATTTCCACATCAAACCTTCCAGCATTCACTTTTGCTAAGGGTAACCAATTACCTTCACCCTCATACAGATTATCTAAAGGAATAACCTTTTCCTGTCTTACCAAACCAAGTTTTCTTGCAGCTTCAGTAATTCCTGTTGGAACTAACGGAAGCATTGCTGTTGCTCTACGCTGCATTGCAGCAGACAAAAAAGGAATAGCTGTAAAATTTCTATCATTGGAGGGGCGAACTTCTACTGACATCCAACTATTATAGGATAAAATAATCCTTATGTCAATAATTTACCACTAAAAAACCGCCCTTGTGGCGGTTAGTAAGAAGATCCTGAAACAAGTTCAGGATGACAAATTACTAATTTAGTAATCCATTCCTCCCATACCACCCATTCCTCCTGGCATTGCTGGAGCTTTCTTTTCTTCTGGAATATCGGTAACAAGTGCTTCTGTTGTGAGTACCATCATTCCAACACTTGCTGCATTTTCAACTGCACTTCGTGTTACTTTTGCCGGATCAACAACTCCTGCTTTTACCATGTCTCCAAATTCACCGGTCATGACATTGTATCCATAGTTGAGGTCTTTTCCTGCAAAAGATTCTACAGAATTAATAACCCATCCTTCATCGACTCCGGCATTTTTTACTATACCCTTCATTGGCTCGGCAAGTGCTTTCCATAAAATGTCAACGCCAGTTTTTTCATCATCATTGGTAAGTGTCTTTTTAAGACTTTCCAAAACTTTTCGTGCTTTAAGAAGAGCAACTCCCCCACCAGGAACAATTCCTTCTTCAAGTGCTGCTTTTGTCGCGGCAACAGCGTCATTCACTCTTTCTTTTTTATCTTTCATTTCAATTTCTGTTGCTGCACCAACATTAATGACTGCAACGCCACCGGTCAGTTTGGCAAGTCTTTCTTGAAGTTTTTCGCGATCAAAATCAGAAGTAGTTTTTTCAAGTGCTCCTCGAATTTGTGCAACACGAGCCTTTAATTCTGCAGCCGATCCCTTACCACCAATAATACGTGTATTTTCTTTATCAGACCATACTTTATCTGCTCGCCCACAATCTTCAAGCGTTACGGAATCAAGTTTTTTTCCAGTATCTTCAGAAATTACTGTTCCGCCTGTGAGTGTTGCGATATCTTGAAGCATTTCTTTTCGTCTGTCTCCAAATCCAGGGGCTTTTACTGCTAACGCGTTAAAGGTTCCACGCATTTTGTTAAGGACCAATGTTGCAAGAGCTTCACTATCAATATCATCTGCAATAATCACGAAATTTTTTGTAACTTTAATAAGATTTTCGAGGAAAGGAAGCATTTCTTGTAAATTACTTATTTTTTTATCTGTAATTAAAATGTATGGACTTTCAATTTCTGCTTCCATTCTGTCTGGATTAGTAACAAAATATGCACTCGCATATCCTTTGTCAAATTCCATTCCTTCTTTGTAATCAATATACATTTCAAGTCCTCGTCCTTCTTCAACAGTAACAACACCATCTTTTCCAGTTTTATTGAGCGCTTCTGCGATAAGCTTACCAATTTGTTCGTTTTGTGCAGAAATAGTTGCAACTTTTGCTACATCTCCATCTTTTACCGGCTTACTCATTTTCTTAATTTCTTCAACAACTGCTTCTACTGCTTTTTGCATTCCTGTCTGAATAAGCATTGGATTTGCACCTGCAGTAACATTTTTAAATCCTGTGTTAATAATTGCTTGTGCTAATGCTGTTGCTGTCGTTGTTCCATCTCCTGCAACATCATTGGTTTTTGAGGCTGCTTCTTTTACCATTTGTGCACCCATATTTTCAAATGCATCTGGAAGTTCTATTTCTTTTGCAACAGAAACACCATCATGCACAACAGATGGTCCACCCCATTTTTTATCAAGAGCGACATTTCGTCCTTTTGGACCAAGTGTTGTCACAACTGCGTTTGCGAGTTGATTCACACCTGAAATAAGTGCTTGTCGTGCATCGGAGCTATATTTAATTTGCTTTGCCATATAATTAGTTCATAGTTATTGGTTCATGGTTAGTTAGTATGAACTATGAACAAACTAACCAACTAACTAAGCTACTACTGCAAGAATATCTTCTTGTCCAACAATTGTCCATTCTTCACCATTAACCTTAACTTCTGTTCCTCCCCATTTTTTGTACATAACTTTTTGACCAACCTTCACAAGCATTGGATGTCTATCTCCTTTGGGTCCTACTTTCCCTTCTCCTGCAGCCATAACTTCACCCATTTGTGGTTTTTCCTTTGCACTGTCTGGCAACAAAATACCACTCGCAGTTTTTTCTTCCGCTTCTAACGGTTTAATCAATACATTATCAAATAACGGTGTAATTTTCATAAAATTTTTCCTAAAAAGACGTGGGCAGAAAGAATCTCAAAAATCACTCTTAGGTATCGACTGCTAAATTTATACCAAATACCATGAATCTTTGTCAAGGGCTTTGTTAAAGAAATTATAATTTTACGCCTGCTTTGTCCTTGACAGGCTATAGTAACTCATTTAGCATAGAAGTAGTCCATGCATGTGGATTAGAGTGCTATGAAAAATTTTCTCCTTATTGGATTTTTTATTATCGTCTTACTTTCTATTCCTGTAACACTTTTTTTAGTTAGCAACCAAACCAAATCACGAAGTAGTGCTTCTCCTGCAACACGAATGAATTTTATCCCTTCATCCAAAACGGTTAATGTA
>PPGL01000063.1 GCA_003173915.1 Candidatus Levyibacteriota bacterium
AGCTGAGTTGGCGGAGTAGTCAATCGCTCGTGACTGTAGATCACGCGGCCTAACGGCCTACGGGAGTGCAAATCTCTCACTCAGCACAAAAAAACACACACTGCCGAAGTGGCTCAGTGGTAGAGCGAGTTCTTGGTAAGAACTAGGCCACGGGTCCGATTCCCGTCTTCGGCTCCAAATGTATTCCAATCAGATGATTGGTGTGGTATAATAAGGCTCTTATGGCAAAAAAAGGCGAACACAGAATCATGGTAGGACTCACTTGCAAAGTTTGCGGACACCGCAACTATGTTTCTTCACGCAATAAATTAAATACAACAGAAAAATTATTGCTCAAGAAATACTGCAAAGTTTGCAAAAAAGTCACCGAACACAAAGAAACAGAAAAACTTAAATAACCTCCTTCCACTTGTCATTCTGAACTTGATTCAGAATCTTCCATAAAGTACAATTAACAGGAATAATTCATTATTGCTTATTTACTTATTTGGTTTGGATTATTAATAAGGGGGTGTGGTGAAATGGTATCACAGCGGTCTCCAAAACCGCTTTTCGGGGTTCGAATCCCTGCGCCCCTGCTGCACTAATAGCCTCATTTTCTATATCAAACTGGTCAATGCACAATAAAACGTTAGAACTTAACTTCTGCTATACTTTTGGTATGTCTTTTTATCTCTTCGCTTGGGTGGCAACGATTGCCTGGGGACTTTTTGCACTCGTTGGAAAGTTAACTAGTAAACATGCAATTTCTAATCCATGGTTATTTAACTTCTTCTGGAACTTTTTTGTATTGATTTTAATGATTCCTCTTGCAGTTATAAATCATGTTGGAATGCCAAAGGAATGGATGTTTCTTACTCTTGCTTCTTTATCTAATGCAGTCTGGTTCATCCTTTATGCATTTAGTGTTTATTGGCTAGACATTTCTGTACTATCTCCCTTATATAATTTTAGAACAATATTTGCTGTTCTTTTAGGATCGTTATTTTTACATGAGCAGTTAGCAATTCTTCAAATAGTATTATTTATCATTATTTTTATTGCTGGAATTGTAGTCAGTTTTGATGAAAAATTTCATGTCAAATCTTTTTTTAATAAATTCGTTGGTACAACCATTTTAGGGATGTTCTTTCTAGCATTAAGTAATGTACTTACAAAACCAGCATTAGCTCATAATGGCTTATGGGAGACAACTCTTGCGATGAATTTTCTTACTGTATTGTTTTTGTTACCCACAATTCCATTATTTTCTAAAAGTTTAAAAAAAGTGTCCAAAAAACAACTTAGTCCGCTTTTCTTTATGTCCCTTCTTGCTGTAATAGGAACTGTAACTGCTAATGAAGCGTTTAGGACGAATGTCGGACTAACAAGCATAATATTGGCAATACCTGTTTCAATGATTTTCGCTTTTCTAATCGCAATAGTTAAACCACAAATTCTTGAAAAGCACACATTTAAGGTATATGCCGTTCGATTTACAGCAGCATTTGTTATGCTTGTTGCAGGACTCATTTTATCCAGCTAAGTAATAAAAATAGGTTCCTACAAAGGTACTTAGGGCCTGCTACAGTTTGATATGGGGTCTCAGCAAGTATAAAATCTTTATTAAATCTTATCTTTTACTGGCGGATCTTCTATCTCATCCAAAGCTGCTTGAATACTTTCTACAAAGATCTCAAGATTGTTGGCAATATAGGTATAATCATCTACTGCTGATTGAAACCCGTTTGTCCATGACTCTAGCAGCAAAGGTGATATATCAGGATCGCCTTTATATTTCTGTCTCAGTTCTTCAATTGATCTCTGCTCTGCATCTGCTACATTCATAAATGCTTGTCTCATCCTTTGAAACTCATCTCCAGTAAGACCTCTTCCTTCTACTTTCGCTTGTTTCATGAGAAAAACAGAAAGTATACCACCACCAAGTGCGCGACGATAAGCATCTTCTTTTCCTAAAAACTCCTCATATCTTTCCAAAGAATCGTAAGCTGAATATGTTTTAAAAAAGAGCACATCTCCTCTGCCTTTTATTATTCGAGCAGCATTTTCTCTTGTTTGAGCATCTACTCTACTATTTGGAAGAGAACGAACATAGCGAAGCGCTGAAGCCATTGCAACACCATCCTCTTGATTTTCTTGGTTCTCTTGTAATGTTTTGCGAACGGCTAATGGATTAAGGAGTGGCAGCTCTTGCGGTGCTTCCGCACTTTTCACGAGTCTCATAACTGGCCATCTCGCATCCTTGCTCGTATCAATTCCCAAACTGATTTCTATCGAATTTCCATATATTGTTTTTAAAAGATGTACATATTCATCCATGACAGACATTATTTTTTGGGGCAATTGTATATACATAATGCCACCATTATTGAGAAGTCTATACCAAGCTTGTGCCAAACGACCGATCGCAAAGATATTTGATAAAACTCCTTTTTCATTACCCATTGGTCCACCCATTCTTTCGATAATGAGATCTGCTTTCCCACCTGGAAGTCTTCTTTTTATTTCCTCTATCCCTTCCAAAGAGAACACATTTGCCTCAATCACTGTGTGATGTTTTCTTCTTGATTCATTTCTTCTTCTCCTTGGACCTCTTGTATCCTCTAAAGTAGCGCCAAAAGTGGCTTCAAAGAATCCTGGATCAAAATCATCAAAAAGCTTTGATCCCAAACCTCCAAGCTCTAAGCCAATTGCTGCTCCTCTTTTTGCACTTAGTACTGTCTGTATATCGTCTCGAATTTTTGTTCTCTTTTGTTCTTCATCTAGTTGCGTTGTTATTCCAGGAGTTACGTTTTCAAAAGTCCTCCACATTGAAAATCTTGAAGTTCCAGTAAGATTACTATCAAACATTGGCCAGGGTCTTTTTGTATCTCCTTCTTCTAGTGTCTACCACTCTCTTGTTGTTTTGTCGATGCTTCTATACCTTCTTGCAATACCTTTTCCCTCAACAAAAACCCGTGCAATTGTATCCCCGTCATAACCTATTTGCCTCAGACTTTCTCTTCCAACATTTGGTTTTAATTCAGTTACCATAATAGACTAGTAGCATAGCAAAAAACAGAATAATAGTCAAACTACAGGACGTTTTGTGCAAACTCCCCTTCTAATTAAATCGCTTACTGGTGTTTGTTAAACAAGAGTTATTTTTCTTCATGTAGCTCACTTATTATTTGACACTTCTTTTGCTCCCTGTTAGAATCTTGGCAATGGATAAATTCTTTAGTATCTTTGGAAAAATTGTTGGCATTCTTCTTGTTGCAGCAGGGCTTATTGGCATAGGAGTGTATGTTGGACAAAAATATATGACTCACAATTCCACTATGGGAAAAATAGCAACAATTCCTACAGCTAGCATAACTAGTACAATTACTCCAACAATAAGTATTTCTCCGACAACCACATCCCAAAAAAATCCAACAGGACGTACAACTATTGTGGCGGGGGGCGTAACTACATTTAGCTCATATATGCTGTCTGCACTAACAGATTGGACTCCCACAAAAACTCATAATACCTCAATGGATGAATTAGTATTAACAAAAGGAGATTATCAAATAACTATTCTACAGGGAGCTGTTGGGGCTGGAGCATGTACTTTTCCAGGCGACACAGCTGCGGACATGAGTGTTGCGCTTTCGAGTCCTGTTGCTCAAGTGTCACTTCTAGATGGAACAATACTCAAAAGAGGAACTGCAAATTCAAGCACGAATCCTGGGAAAACGACTGATACATTCTGTCAAAAAGGATCAGATGGTCATTTCTCAACGCTTACTTCTTTTGGGGTAATTAACTACATAACTCCATCTAACCCAGATTCTCAGACACTGTCAGAAATGGATGCAATGATAGGAAGTTTGCAAAAACAATAATTCAATCTGCAAATAATACTTTAAAACAACTGCTAGTTAGAAAGACTACATAAAAGGCTAGAAAATACTTTAGAAAACTTGCGACTCGATTCCCTCCCTGAGGATCAAATTCTCTATAAAATTCATCAAGTTATAATATAATTCGTTCCAACAAATCTACTTAGCCTCAATTTTGTTACACCCGTTCAACAGTTGTATTAGAAAGGTAATCATGAAGGGTTTGTCTCCCTGGTCGAATATAGTACCATCCACAATCAATCACAATAATTGCTAGAGCAACATATTGCATCCAGCTTGTAATAAATGAAATAAATACCGCTAAAAATAGTGGGAAAATACGTAAAAAAGCTTGTTTAGAATTAATATTTTTACTGTTTGACTTACTGATAACTCGAATCCCAAGTATTTTTTGCCCTAATGTTCTATGTAGTTTCCATTGTGGAAGAAAAAAATATAAAAACATTATGAGGAAAACCACAGCAATATAAAACAACAGTATAATACGTGTAGTGGTTAAAATATTTTGGTGCTGTTCTGTTGGTAATGGATTATCACCATATCTAAACCAATTTTCTGCGGCAATGGTAAATAAGCCTAAAAAGAAAGTTACAAAAGAGATGATTATAGAAATGGTTGATATGATGAATCCATCTATTAAAAATGCAACAACTCTCCTAGAAACCGAGGCAAGAGCAAGACGTGAGGTCATACCTCAACTATTCCAAATATATAAACGGAAGTCAACAATTCATTAAATTGGACAAAGGCTTCTCGACTAGAATTCGGACTTACTTAAAGTAGTAAATTGGAGAAATAGGTTCCAACAAAGGTACTCAGTCCTTCCCTCGGTTTGATATAGTTTTTAAGAGGACTACTTCTCCTTTTCCTATTCTAAATCTTTCTTACAGAATAGTTTGCTATACTTAGCAATACTATCTTCAAAAATATATGGCGAAATTAATGATAGGAAAAAAACAAATAGTAAATTACTATGATTCTGCAGAAATTGACTATAAACTTTTTTGGAACCTCAATAGCTCTGCTGCAATGCATTATGGGTATTGGGACAAAAGAGTAAAAACTCTTCCAGAAGCCTTAGAGAAGGAAAATGAAATTCTTGCTGAAAAAGTAAAAATCAAAAAATCAGATATTGTTTTAGATGCTGGATGCGGAGTTGGCGGCAGCTCGATTTTTCTTGCCAAAAAATATAGATGCAATGTAATTGGAATTACTTTAAGCAAAAAACAAGCTAATTCAGCTTCGGAAAAAGCAAAAAAAGCTAAAGTTACAGATCGGACAAAATTTTTTGTAATGGATTATGAACATACAACATTTTCAAGTAAAAAATTTGATGTTGTTTGGGCTATAGAAAGTTTCTGTCATGCAGAGAATAAAAAACAATTTATTGAAGAGTCATTTAGAATTTTAAAACCGAATGGACGAATAATCATTGCAGATGGTTTTACAAAAAAAGAAGCAGTTACTGCGAGTGAAAAAGATATTATGAATAAGTTTCTTTCTGGTTTCCAAGTAAACTACTTGGAAACGCCTAGTAATATCAAAATATTTCTTAAAAAAGCAGGATTTCAAAAAATAACATATATGAATATTACAAAAAATATACTGCCATCTTCTGTAAAAATGTATCGATACACTCTTTCTACTTTATTGTTAGGAAAAGTAGCTGAATGGTTAAAATTTCGAACAAAAATACAAACAGAGAATATTATGGCTGCGCGGTATCAGTATGAGGCGTTACAAAAGGATTTATGGGAATATGGAATATTTTATGCCGAGAAACCAAACAAATAATAACAATGTGTTGTTAGATTTTTGAAAACAAAAAAGATTAATATAATTATTGGTTAAATTTGATGGAAGATACGAGTTGATTAGTCCATTGCTCATTCCAAAATGGAGTATGAATATTAATTATATATCTGTTACCTTTTATAAATTTTTCATAACTTAGTTTGCTAGGACAACCTTCCCATGCTTCACAACCAGAAACAGTCACCGTCGTAACTTCATTCCCATTAACAAGCGCTTTTTTAAACGTATACGTCCTTGGGTGAGTGTTTGGGATACTTGATGAGTTTTCAAATTCCTCAATAGGTAAGTTATTGGGGTTATCAAAGATTGTAATTACCATTTTTATGCCATTTGCTGAACTCCAATCTACTGTTTCTGTTTCCGAAAGCACGACAAATTCATTAACTTGTCCTGGAACTACAAATAGATTGGATGGATATTTAAATGTAAATCCTCTTTTATTATTTGTATATGTTTTCCAAGTAATATTTTTTGCATTTTGAGTATTTTGAGACTGAGGTGATGTAGAAAATTGTGTATTTTTATTGAGACTTCTTAAAAGATAAAGAGAAATCAAACAAAGTAGAATAAATCCTACAATAAAGAAAGCAATCTTTTTCACAATTGTATTATATCAAATAGTTTTCCCACCAACTGATAATTAAATAGTGAAATAATAGGTTCTAACAAAGGTATAGATGCCGAGATTTTAAAAAAAAAACTGTGTTTATTGCTTCAGAAAATTGAGTAGTTCGCGATTTATTTCTTCTGCATGAGTCCATGGAATTCCATGCGGCCCTCCTTTTATTACAACCAGCTGACTTCCCTTAACAGCATCATGCATACGTTTCCCCGTTACTGGGAAAGATAAAATACGATCTTCATCACCTTGAATAATAAGAAGCGGAATAGTTATTTTGGGCAGATCCTGACGAAAGTCTGTAAGCCATGTTGGAACACAAGCGGCAGTACCATATGCTGACGCACCAACTGCGACATTCCAATTTGCTTTTACAACTTCTTCGCTAACAAGCTTTCCTAATGTTTGATCCAAATTATAAAAATCCTTAAAAAAACTTGTCTGGTATTTAGGTCTATCTACTTTGATTGCCTGAATAAAAGCGTCGAAAATACTTTTATCAATTCCTTCAGGATTGTCTGCAGTTTTTAACATAAATGGTGGAATTGGAGCAATAACAACAGCCTTTGCTATTCTCTCAGAACCATAATTACCTAGGTATCTTGTTACCTCACCTGTCCCCATGGAATGACCGACAAGTACAACATCATGTAAGTTTAGCTTTTCTAAGATAGCAGACAGATCTGCTGCAAATGTATTATAGTCGTAGCCTACCGTTGGCTGACTAGACTTACCAAATCCACGCCTATCATATGTAATAGTTCTATACCCTGAATCGAGTAATGCTAACATTTGTTTTTCCCACGCTGCTCCACTCAAAGGAAATCCATGGATTAAGACAATTGGCTGTCCTTTTCCGTGATCTTCATAATAAAGATCTATTGACTGAGAATTTTCTTGACCAACTGAAATATATCCCATGTTATTTCTTTATATACCCATCTTCTAATAAAAAAGATCAAATTTTGAGCTGTAATCAGGTAATAAAATTTATGTAATTAAATTGATAATAGATTCCGACAAAGTTACTTAGGTCTGCTAAATTCCTGACTTCAATTACATCAAATACAAGCCATCATGGACATACTCAAACTTCTGATATACTTGTTTCATGGCGGCAATCATCTATGCTCTTCTTGCTTATATTGGTTGGGCTACAGCAGATGTTGCAGGAGCAATGTATTCACGCAAAATTGGTGGATACAAAACTACAGTATGGTCGTATTTTTTTAGATCAATTATTTTTCTTATCTTCATACCATTTACTCTTTCTGCTTGGAAACATCTCTCTCTCGCCAATCTTTCTTTAACGATACTACTCTCATCAATACAAATAATTGGTGTCTGTCTTTTTCTCGAAGCATTTAGAAGTGCAAATGCATCTCTTGTCGGAACCATTTCTGCTACATTTGTTATACCGGCAATTCTTTTGTCGGTCATATTTCTTCATGAAACGATAACTTTCCCTCAAATTATAGCTATTTGTGTTATTCTTGTAGGACTTGTTTTTACGACACTCAATTTTGACTCTTTGCAAGGGAAAAAGTTTGTTTTAGACAAAGGAATTCTTTTGTCTTTTATTGTAATGCTTCTGTGGGGAATTTATTATTCGTTTATTAAGATTCCAGTTCGAGAACTCGGTTGGTTTATCCCTAGTTATATGGTGTATTTAGTCTTCCCTCTTGTCTTTGTGATAATGCGATTTAAAAAACTTCCTATTTCTCTCCCAATTAAAAGTCATGGACTCATTGCATTCCTAGGTTTTACTGTGTTAGGAATTGTTGGTAATCTTGCATACAATTTAGGTGTTCAGAAAGGGTATGTCTCAACAGTTATTCCTATTGCCGGCTCGTATCCAACATTATTTGTACTACTAACATTTTTTGTTTTTAAGGACAGATTAAAAAAATCACAAATAGCAGGAATTATTATTTCTCTTGCAGGAATTGTTGCAATGAGTTTTTTAAGTGTCTAAGCAGTGTTGCTAAAATTACATAGCAAGAGAGAAACTCACATCAACTACTATAGGTGACAAGTAGTTATATTTCTGATAAACTCACCACAATGGCATTACATGAAGGGCAACCAAATCCAATGGTTCAACAGTGGGTTTTTATTACTGGAGCCTCAAAACCATCAGAAGAAATGGCAGCTGTTGCTGCAGCAACAGCTAGAAATATTATTAGAGAAGGTGGAGCAATTGCTGTAGGAGCATCTCCTGGTGTAGATCTTTTAACGATTCGAGCTGCACTTGAGGAAGATCCAACTGCGCAAAGGATTAGAGTTTTTTTACCTATGCCAACTGAGGTGTTCAATATGTATCGACTTGCTAAAGCAGAAACTCGAGTAGAACGTCAAGAAGTAGCAGATGTATTAATACGACTTGCAAGTATAAATCCAAAGGCAATTATTGTTCCTAATCCAATAACTCCGGTAGAACTTATTGAAAAGACAGAAACAGAACGTCAAGTAGTATATGATTCACTAAATCCTCAAATGGCTAATTACTGTCTAGATAATCAAAGAAGAGCTATAAAACCAGCAATTAGTATTTATTTTGGAGAAGGTAGAGGAACCCAAGCAGCTGTCGGACAAGTAAGAGGTCTTTTACAGAATCGGGTTTTTAATGGCATGTTACCTGATCAAAATCCTTATCATTCAAACAGACCACGTTAACATTACTATCTCCCAACAAAATTACTACGTATCTGTCAGCAAAATTTTTTGGTTCTTATCCTTCACTATTGGCAAACTAAAAAAGAATGTTGACCCTTTTCCAATTTCACTTTCTACCCAAACTTTTCCTTTCATTTGCGTAATAATTTCTTTTGAAATGTAGAGCCCAAGACCTAAGCCTGGATAGGTATGACCGTCTTTTTTGTTCGCTCGATAAAATCTCTCAAAAATATTTTTCTGCTCTTCTTCATGTATCCCTATCCCAAAATCCCTCACAGATACAACAATCAATCCATTTTTTCTCTGAGACCTGATAATAATTTTTTTACCATCAGGTGAATATTTAATTGCATTGGTAATATAATTTGTAAGTACTTGCTTAACTCTTTCTTTATCAGCAACTACGAATTCATTCGTTTCCCATTCAACAATAAGTTTGTGATTAGAAATTTGTTGTAAATCGTTAATTATTTCAAGTGCTAAATCCTTTACAATAAACTTTGTTAATTTAAATTCTAGTTTGCCTTTTTGAATTCGTGTTGTATCAAGCATTTCACTAATAAGAGTCGTAAGATTATTTACCTGATCATTCATTCGATTAAGAAATGCTGTCGCTTTTGGATCATCTTTAAATTGTTTTTGCAAAATTTGGGTAAATATTTTTGTACTTGTCAGTGGAGTCTTTAATTCATGAGAGGCTATTGCAATAAATTCATCTCTCAAAAAAATAGATTCTTTCAAGGCTTCTTGTGCAAATTTTCGTTCTATGATATCTGCCACTTGTCGCGCTAAAACATCTAACAAACTCAATTCACGCTCTGAGGGTTCATGAACTTGCTTCCAATGTGTTGAAAACATACCCACTATCTTTCCCGAACGAGAAACAAGGGGTGTCGATTGCACCGAACGAATACCTGACAAACGATACGCTTTAAGATCTCCAGTCCCTTCCATAAACTCACAATTTTCAATGTCAGTCACAATGATTCGCTTGTTATTTGCTAACGCTACGCCACAAGTACTTCCTGACCCTGCATCTACCCATTCCCAGAATTTTGTTGATTCTGGATGAAAGCCTATTTGACCAAGCAAATATAATGCATTTTTGTCTGGTGAAAATATTTGTATGCTTGCCATATTGGAGTGCATAATTGATTTTGATGCCCTCATGATCTCCTCATAAAGAGAATCATCATGTACTGCAATGAGGCGTGTGCTTATTGTTTGTAAAAGTTTGGTATCGGCAAGTTCTTTTGCTAGTCTTTCTTGACTTTTATACAACGCTTGTTCTGTTTCTTTCTGTTTTGTGATATCCCAACTTACCAAAGATACTCCCTCAATTTCTCCACGACTACTTAGTAATGGTTCGGCGTAACACATATAGTAGCGATTATGAATAAGATGTGGTACTTCAAAAGAAACTGTTTTCCCTTTTTTAAGTACAGGCATAAGCTTTTTTATCATAAACTTTTGCAATTTGGGATTTGAAAAAGAAATTTTTTCTCCAATAATATTATCTGAATTAATACCAAGAGTTGGGTTATGACTCCAGAATGTGTAGCGAAAATTTTTATCTAAACTAGAAACAAAAACAGGAGATCCTTTTAAAACAGTATTAAATTGATTCTCTTTCAGTCGTAAATCATCTTCCGTTTTTTGAAGTATCTCATCTTTCAACTGAAGAATTTCCTGCTGTGATTGTATTTGTTGGCTAATATTATGCACCACACTAATGGCATGAGTTGGAATCCCCAGAGCATTTCTTTTAAATACTTTTCCCTGGACGAAGTACCATTGATCTTCTCCCCTATTATTGGTTGCACGATATTCCAGGTTTTGTACCTCATCATCTTTCATTGTTAAAAATGCCTTGAAATAATTATCAGTTGCTTTTTGATCATCGGGATGAACAACGTTTTTCCAATTGCTCAATGTATTTTTTTCAAAGTGATCTTTTCCCGTTCCAAATCCTTGTGTAATGAAAGCCTTTGCATTTGCAAATTCAAGATCGTTTGTTTGAAGATTGATAACACTTATCATATCAGGATTAGTATCGGTAACCGCCTTAAGAAAATATGCTTGGTCTTCAATTTTCTGTTCTGAATTTTTCTGCGTGATAATATCATCAAAGGTTTGCATACCGAGTAAATCTTCTCTCGTAAAGCGCCAATCTCCTCTTGTACCAATTTTTAATCCTTTGATTTTTTTACTTCTCGCCCAACGGCGGATAGTTTCGGAAGTAACGCCTAAAAAATTTGCAGCGTGTTGAACAGTTAAATAGTGATTTTGTTCACTTTTCATATATTTTTCTACCCCTAACTACTACTCTACACGTGACAGTACCAAAGAAATGTAAGAATATTGTAAAACTGATGAATTAATTTTTGTCAGAAATAAACCAAACTTTTTGCTATAATCATGTTATGAAAATTGGCGTTATTTTAGGAAGCACCAGACAAGTTAGACGTGGCGAAAGAGTTGCAAAATGGATAATGTCAGAGCTCTCAAAAAGAGAAGATGTAGAAGTAGAACTTCTAGATCTTCGTGAATACCCACTGCCATTTTATGCTGAAGATAGTTCACCAGATAGTCTTAAAGATGGTTATTCAAGTCCTGTTGCTACAAAATGGGCAGAAAAAATTGGAGAAATGGAGGGCTTTATTCTCGTTGTTGGAGAATATAATCATGGGCCAATTCCTGTTTTGAAGAATGCTTTGGATTATGTATATGAGGAGTGGAATAAAAAACCAGTTGCTTTTGTTGGATATGCTACAGGTGCAAGTGGAGCTATGCGCGCAGTTGAACAACTACGCACAGTTGTCGGTGAATTACAAATGGCTGACATGCAAAAAGCAGTACATATACGAAATGTTTTGGATACGCTTGATGAAAACGGCAAATTACTTCAGGGGCATTATGCTGAACAACTAAATGGTGTTATGGAGCAGCTCCTCTGGTGGACAAAAGCACTCAAGGCAGCAAAAGAAACAACAGTATAGATTGATAAAATAAGTAGAAACATGAATTCTCCGATAGGAGAATATCTTGCTTGGATTTGCTATACTCGCGTTGCCGTGACAAACATTGAATTCCCTTTTTTGGGTCCCGTTCTAGGTCCAAAAGCAAAAGAGGCACGTGCACAAAAAGCAGAAAGTCGCCGTCGACTTTTTACACCACTAAGACCTCCATATTTTTCTACATCTGAAGATACCGAAAAAGAGTGGCAAGGAATGAATTTTCAACAAAAAATGATAGCAATCCTGGAGCATACTCCAGAATTAACAAGTATCTTGGAATCAGCACATGCCGAAGATCCTGAAAAGATAACATTACTTCTTAGTCCACATAATAATTTTATGCTTGCACGCCACAAAGATAAATTATTAGCTATAAATTTTGAAATAATGTGTTCTCAATTCTCTGCCTGGAGTCTATTTGAACACCACGCTCCATTTATTAGACGAGCTACAAGGCAACAATACTTCCCAGGGTATATGATATTTCAAGCACCAACAGATATTCCTGTAGATCGATTTGAGAATTACCTCAAGAGGGCTGCAACATCAAGATCTACTACTAATTTCAATTTTGGACAAGACATCTCTAGAAAAGACGCTCTCACTTATCTTGCGTTAGATGTGCAAGCATTACTATCCGTAGACTATCATGTTTCGCATGAACCCCGAATATCTGAACGGATACATCTACCTATCCCAGTTAAACAACCTTTCAGTGAAATACTAGAGATGGCCCAAAAATAATACCTTTTCATCCTACAGTACCAAGTGTGTTATGATTTAAATTCGTATGTCATTTCCTCACGTTTCATAATACCTAATAAATTGTAAAGAATAGTTTTGTATATAAATTCTACTATAGGTTGAATGTATTTCTGAGATTTGGTATACTCCTTGACATGGCAAGAATTGATCTTCCTTTTTTCAACCCAAGAGAAAGAGAGGTACGTGCTCAAAAACGCGCTCAAAAACGAGAAGATCATCGTCGTCTTTATACCCCTTTACAGCCTCGAAATTTTTCCTCTTGGGATTGGGAGAACACGGGATTTGAAAAGAAAATAGCAGCCATCTTGGAAGATAAACCAGAATTAACAAGTATCTTGGAATCAAAACATGCAGAAGACCCTGAAAAGATAACATTGCTTCTTAGTCCATTTAATAAGATTATGTTCGCTCGTCTTGACAATGAATTATGGGCTATCAAGCTTGAACTCCCGTGTTCTTTAACAGCAGCTTCACTTCTATTGAAAGAGCATACTCAATTTATTAGACGTATTACGCGTCACAAACCTATGCCAGGATATATGGTACTCCAAGCACCAAAAGATATTCCACTAGACAAATTTGCCGATTTCATTCATCAATCTAACCCTTCCTTTAATAATTCATGGTTCACATTTGGAGATTATATCAGTCTAGATGAGGCACCTATTTTTCTTGCATTAGATGCGCAGAGAATGATGGAATTACCAGATTTTATATCATCTCAACCTCGCGTTGCTCGAAGAGTCAAACTACCTATTCCAACTATCCAGTAACTACAAAAATAATATCTTATCATCCCATTATTACATATCTTAACTTATGGTAATTAAAAATCCCCCAGAAAAATTAATACGACTCTACAGCTCTTATCATCTATTTCTTAGAATCTAAGCGTATAAGAAAAAAAGTAATTATGAAACAATCTGGAGTCATATTTACTGCTACAAAGCGTACACCGCTCATGCTGTTGCTCATTGTCTTTTTAGCAACACTTTCTGTTCTCTTTTTTACTGTTTCAAACTTTACCCCTCACACCTCTCAAAAAGCTTCGGCTGAGGCAACACAAAGTACTGTCAGCATACAAAACATGCAATTTATGCCACCCCAAATTACAATTCCAGCAGGAACAACAGTTGTCTGGATGAATCAGGAAGCAAGTCTTGCCCATACAATAACTTCTGATACAGGGCTCTGGGATTCGGGAGAAGTGCAACCTGGACAAACATTTTCTTTTACTTTTATGAATCCAGGAACATTCACCTATCACTGCAAAATTCATCCATTTATGCATGGAACAATTGTCGTAACAGGAGCTACCTCACCAAATCCCCCGCTTATGATGATGCCACCCTCCCCTGCGGTGCCTGTTATTATTCCACAGAGAGTTGTACAAATGCGAATCAATAGATTTTTACAACGACCTTTCAACAATAATGTTGTTGTTCCACAAGTAGTCCAAAGACCGACAATGCCATCAACATCTTCTATCCAATCTGTACAATCACAAACAGGAGTTGCTGGAAATAGTACAATAAGTCAGTGCTCAAGTATCCAAACAAACACATCTGGTACTACTATAAATAACTGCAATATAAATACCAATCAGCAACCAATGCCACAAATGCAAACACCAACACAAACAACCACAATGCCTGTTCCCCAACCATTCTCTTCCTATTAACCGCTCCATTTTCTGCTGATCCTTATTGTTATTGTTCTAATTTGACATAATTCCCTACTCCGCTTATACTATCCTCTAATATTATGAGTAGGGTTGGAGCCGAACGGTCAAAAGAATCTAGTCGTGCCTATACACCACAAACATTGATACCGGTGAGAGCTGCGCTAAGTAAAGGTGGACTCTCCGCCGCACTAGAAGCATTACACGCTTTGGGAGAAGAAAATACACCTTCTGGAAAATCTTCCAGACGAGAAGTTTATCACGAAAAGCTTACACACCTTGGCATTATTCCTGATGGAAATGTAGATGCCATGTCCGAGAGACAAAAGACATTACTTGCTACTACAGTAGCTGTTGCAGGGTACTTTTCCAATTTGGCAACCGATAATCCGGAGTTCCCTTCTCCATTTGACATATTTGGTTCAAGAGTTGACAATAACCCAGAAATAGCAGATGCTATAACCAACAGAGCACTATTACTAAAATATCTATTAGAGCATCCTTCACAAAATCGCGCAGCTGTAGCAAATGCTCTAAAAATATCTTCACTTGACAACCATTTTAGTTACTTTCGCCGCCTACATCTTATGCCTTCTGATGCGTTCCAAATTGAAGATGGCATGCAGGCGTATGTTAAAAAACTTGTGGCGATTATTGATGGTTCACAGCAACCAACAATGGATTTTCTAACAAAAGGACTAAAATTTGCAGAAGAAGCACAAGCAAAATTAAATGGCAAAGATAATCAACCCTCAGCAAGACGTGGACGTGGCGAAAAAAGAGAATTTGTAGAACCAACAGATGAAGAGTTAGCAATACTCGAAAAAGAAGTGAATGAAATGCTCTCCCACCATCCGCATGCAGAATTGGATGCATTATTTGGTGCACTAGAAAATAAAGACGCAATAGGAATGTATTATGCTGACATTTATGGAATTCCATTGTTAAGCACAGGGCAAGAACAAATTATCTCTCGCCGGGCGAAAAAAGGAGATAAATCAGCAAGAAAGCGTCTGATAGAAGCAAATACTCGACTTGTCGCTGACATAGCTAAAAAATATAAAGGTCGCGGACTTTCGCTGCTAGATCTAATTGGTGAAGGCAATATTGGGTTAATACGAGCAGTTGAGAAATTTGACCCGAATAAAGGCTTTAAATTCTCAACATATGCTACCTGGTGGATAAAACAAGCAATTTTTCGGGCACTAGCAGACAAAGGACGAGAAATTCGAGTTCCAGTCCACATGTTTGAGAAAATCAACCGAATGACAAGAATAACCTACGAATTATTTCAAGAATTAGGCAAAGAGCCAACACCACATCAACTTGCGGAGAGACTGGGAGTAGATGAAGAAACAGTCAAAGAATGGATAGCTGCTGCTCAGCAGCCTGTAAGTCTTGAAACACCTATTGGAGACGAAGAGGATTCACACTTAGGAGATTTTCTAGAAGACGATGCAGCACAAAACCCATCTGAAGCCGTTGCTCATGAAGCCTTACGTGAGGAAATGAGAGACGCAATGGATAGTTTGACAATACGCGAACAAGAGGTAATTCGTCTTCGGTACGGACTCGATGATGGACGATCCCGTACACTTGAAGAGGTTGGAAAGGAATTCAATGTAACTCGCGAACGTATTCGGCAAATAGAAGCAAAAGCCATGAGAAAACTTCGTCATCCATCAAGAACTCACAGACTTCGCGGGTTTCTTGCCTAAATTTTTCTAAGTGTAAGAATATATATAAAATTGAGAACTCTTGTACTTTTTTTCTTTCTTCGCTATGCTAATTTTATGGACCTTGCTAGTTTTATTCCTCCCTTTGAACAATTACTCCTTCTCAAACTCATCCTCGCCTTTGTCATTGGTCTTCTTATTGGCTACGAACGCGACCGCGGCGGCAAACCCGCTGGCATGCGAACACAAATGCTTATCTGTGTTGGCTCGGCACTGTTGGCAGGAATTTCGATTCACTTAGGAGACAACTATGCTTCCCCAAATGGAACTCGTCCAGACCCAGCGCGTCTTATGGCACAAATTGTCACAGGGATTGGTTTTGTGTGTGCAGGAGTTATTCTCAAAACAAACAACCGAATTACAGGGGTCACAACTGCAGCAACACTCTGGCTTACAGCAGCAATTGGAATAGGAATTGGGTCTGGTTTTTACGCATCATCAATTTTGGCAACGGTCTTTATTTTACTTCTTGAACCAATCGCAGCGCTTAAGTCACTGCTTGGACTAAAGTCAAATACTTATGTGCTACAAATTAATAGAAAACATGCTGTGGAAGTCGAGCAGTCTATGCAACACTGTCTTATTAAATTCCATACAGATGATGCACACGAAACCCATATTCAATTTTCTCTTTTTACAAATGACAAAAAACTTGAAGAACTAAAAAAAACACTCACTGCCAAAAATATTTCCTATGATTTAGAAGAGACCGAAGACTAAAGAAGTTTAGTTCGTTTGCCTTTAGGCAAAAAAGGGGTATACTATAAATATGCCCTACAATACACTCACTCAAGAAGAAAAACACGTTATAGAAGATAAAGGAACCGAACGTCCCTTTACCGGCGAATATGACAATTTTTACCAGGATGGAACCTTTATTTGCCGCAGATGTAATACTCCATTATTTTCCAGTAAAACAAAATTTGACGCAGGATGTGGTTGGCCTGCATTTGATGAAAACTATCCAAATGCTGTAAAACGTTTGCCTGATCCCGATGGCATGCGAACAGAAATTGAATGCGCTCATTGCAGTGCACATTTAGGGCATGTATTTGAAGGAGAAAAATTAACCGACAAAGATACCAGGCATTGTGTTAATTCGTTGTCCATAAAGTTTATACCTGAAGGAAAAGAACTACCAAAGGTATTGGATACTAATTAAAAATTTGTCATTTCGACCAAACGGAGTGCGTGGAGACGCCGCTTCGTAGAAGCTAGCACCCTTGGGGTGAATCTCACTCAACTGAGAGTTGCTAAACTGTTTTTGCATGAGATCCCTCCACTTCGGTCGGGATGACAAAGAATAAATGTAATATGAAAACTGAACTTGCAACACTTGCTGGTGGATGTTTCTGGTGCACAGAAGCAATATTTAAAAGGCTCAAAGGAGTCACAGCTGTTTTGCCGGGATACGCTGGTGGGAAAATTGAACATCCTTCATATGATCAAGTTTCTATGGGCAACACTGGTCACGCAGAAGCAATCCAAATAGAATTTGACCCAGAGCAAATTCCCTACGAAAAAATTCTTGATATTTTTTGGCATACACACAATCCAACAACACTCAATCAGCAAGGAAATGACATTGGTACACAATATCGCTCGGTAATTTTTTACCATACTGATGAGCAGAAAAAAACAGCAGAGGCATCAAAAAAAGCAATCGAAGAAGAAGGTGTCTACAAAGATCCAATTGTGACAACGATAGAGCCATTTACCACCTTTTACGAGGCAGAAAATTATCATAAGGATTATTATGACAGGAATAAACAAGCACCGTATTGTAATTTTGTTATTGACCCCAAAATCCACAAACTTTTGGAAAAATACGGAAAAGATGTAAAAGAGGAATATAAATAGTTTACCTTCTGGAAGGTTTTCCACCAACTTCTACAGTTTGTTTTTCCTCTTCAGGCAATTGGTTGGCAGCCCCTGCAGAGTCTAAAGGAAATCGTGGATTCCCTGGAACCCCTGAAGGCTCTTTATCTGAAGGATTACTTGGAGGGAGAGGAGGTTTTGCCCCACCCATT
Organism: Candidatus Levyibacteriota bacterium; assembly: GCA_003173915.1. The sequence goes on from PPGL01000063.1 coordinate 18,227, forward strand.
CCACGCATTAAATCATCATCTGGATTTCCCGCTCGCATGAATCCTAATACAAACGCATCTATCATTGCATCCTGCAAAACAGCAGATCTATCAGAAATTGGGACTACACTTCCAGTAAAAGCATTAATAAATGTTGAAAAATCTGGAATACGATTTCCAAGCATAAGACGAAAGTCATTTTGCAAGGCTTCTTTACTTATTGGAGGTAAAAAATCTTCAGAAGCTATCTGAAAACGATTAGGTAATTCTTTTAACACCAAGTACATTGATTCCGCTAATATACCAGTAGTTGTATTCATTCCGCCCGGACCAAGACCAACACTATCCAAAATTGTAGGAGTACCTCTTTGACCAAAACTAAAAAATGTATACAGCGATCGTGCAACGATTCCATATGAAACCGCATCTGCCAACATACGGGATTGCTTCGCAACTTCAGGATGCATTGCTTGAATTCTTTTTACCACTCCTGCAACTGCATCTGCAGCCTTAGAATTTTTTTGAATACTATCTGCAGTTCTGCGAATATCAAGAATGCCACGTTGTACACCTAAAGAGCGATCTAATGATTGGAATATGCTACCAAGTCTTCCTGGTTGAGGATTATATGATGGTCTTTCAGTCATACAAGGATTATATAAAAATTAACCTATAATAGCAAGGCGGCTATTAGATAACATGGAAGAATTTACTGGGTTAATTGAGAAAATAAACGATCTTTTCTTTCAGCGCCGGACTCCTCCGCCACGATTAGCTAAAGCACTAATTCCCAAAGCATCTGGAGCTCGCAAGGGAGGACTTAATTGAATTTGTGCTAAAGCTCGAAGTTGTGGCAATTGCACTTGCCTTCCTTCCGCATCTAAATCA